>JAGGWC010000054.1 GCA_021157645.1 Candidatus Cloacimonadota bacterium
ATCTGATCCGGATGGGTTTGTTGAAATCGCAATACCTTGAATACAGAAATTGAAATTGAATATTGTACTATTTAGAGGTGTCAATTCACCACCGATACTAATATATGCACCACCTTCATTACGTGGTCCGTCATCATGATAAGTAGCTGGAAGTACACCGCCATAAGAACTTACTAAATATCCAACATAATATTCTTTATCTGTATCAATAGGAACGAAATTATCAAAGACAACTGTTTTCCAATTACCTTCTGAGAAGTTTGCAACTTCTTTTTCTGTTACTAAAGTGGTTCCATCCCAAATTTTAGCAGTTATGCTGCCTTGATCTGAGTTAAATGGAGCAACGAATGCCATCTTAGCTAATGCATCATCATTATGCCCGACTAGAACATCACCAAATACCTTTATGCCAACATCCATGGTAGCTAAAAGCTGATATTGACCGGTTGGCTCAGAATTATAACCAAGAAAATGATCATATCCAAATTCAAGACATTCAAAATTAATTGTTTGATTGCTGGCTGTAACTGTGAAAGCTTGCTCATCAAAATAATTACCATCTAAACTCGCTGTAGCATAATAATCTCCGGGTAATAATCCCGGTATAGTAAAGTTACCCGATGCATCAGCAAATCCAGTTCTTACTATTTGGCTTCCATCATAAATTGCTACAGATGTATTTTCTGGATTTATAGAAGCAGTTACCGAACCGTCGATGGATTCATAGTTATCTAAAATAAATGGAAGAGATGTGTTGGATTCATTGAGTGTAGTTTCGTAAGTTTTATAAAAATATCCACCATCTTCAAGTTCAATAATTGCTGTGGCTTGATATAATCCGCCTTTTATCCATGGGATATTAAAATGTCCATTAGCATCGGTAACTTGTATTTCATAATGTCTTGGTCCATCAAGAGTGATATGAGTTAATGTGAGATCTACACCAGCTGCAACGACCTGACCAAATACTTCGATGAAAGGTTCTCCACCTTCTACATTAAGGATTGCTGAAACAATTTGGCTATATCCTGCCGGCATTCCGTATGGAAGTGTATACCAACCATTAGATTGTCCACCCCAACCCATATTCAAATGGTAAGTGTTATCTGTTTCATTCCAACCGTCACAAATAATGGCATGACCGACTTGAGAACCTGCAATTCCAAAAATCACAGGTTTTGCTTCTGTCATATTATTCTGTAAATTTGTGTAGAAAGTCGCATTAATGTTTGCAGTATATTGGGCTGTATCGTAATCAAATTTATACAGGTATGCGCTTAGAATATCGTTTAAGTAAGCACCAGATCCATTAGATGTATAACCCATCTCAACCGAAACTCCGGCAGCAAAATTAATTGCTGATATCATATCATTTGTGATCTCTCCGTTGGTAGCAAATGCATCTGCCAGATCAGATAGATGAGGATTTAATTCTGGAAAAGAAGGAAAATCATAAAGGTCATGATCATTATCAATGTGAATAGCAGGAGATGTATATGTTGACCAGTAATCGTCACCATTAGTACCATTAATGAAAACAGGATTGCCAATATAACGGTGAAAATACATGACCTGAGCCATGGCAGTAGCAACACAACCTACAACACATCTACTTCCTGTTCCTGGGTCCATCGGACAAAAAGACCAATAAGGATTTGGGTTTTGATTCCATTCTATCTCGATCCAGCCGCCGGTGTTGCTTCCGAATTCTTCTGGCGGCCAAATTACATCACGAGTTAAAAAATAATTTTCATTACCACTAAGATATTTATTCCACATCTCATTATTTTCGTTTTTTATTTTACTGGAAGTAAGTTCAATAGCTTGATGACGAAGTCTCATACCCTCTTCAATGAATATGTATCCGTGGTTAAGATTACTCTTTTCCATTGAAAAATCATTGTGGAAAGAATAGGCGATTATTGGTGTGATGTCAGTATTTGTTGATGTTGCGATAAAACCAATTGGTGAAAGTTCAAAAATGTAAGCGAGAATTTTACCATCTTCACCTATCATTTCGTTTACATCTAAGATCGAGTGATCCTTTTGATTGCTAACCTGTAATTTCATCGCTGCTGTTTTACTTGCTTCTTCATAACTAATCTGAACAGCAAAGGCATTTATGATTAATAATATAAAGATTACGCTTATTAATAATTTTCTCATGAAATTCTCCATTATTTTATTAAGATCATTCTTTTTATTATATCAAAATGATCGTTTTGTAATTTATAAAAATATATTCCGGAACTTACTTTTTTGTTATTAGAATCTAAACCATTCCAAGAAATAGATGTATTTCCTTTTCTAAGATTCCCATCAATTAGAGTTTTTACTAATTGACCCTTTGAATTATATATTTTTAAGGTATAATTATCTTCTTCAATAATATTAAGACTAATTGTTGTTTGTGGATTAAATGGGTTTGGAAAATTGCACATTGTTGGTAAAGAAGTAGAAGCTACATTATTACCAGAATGAGTGTAGATTGAATCAGAAAGTGTAATATCATCTATCATTAAGCCAAATCCATCAGGAATATCATCGTTAGAATGTAATCCAATTCGAAGTTGAATAGTTTCATCTGCTAATGCAGAAAGGTTATTATAACCAGCCCAGTTAGCAGAAAAATATGACCAATTACTAACTGAACCTGTAAATACAATATTTTCAATTTCTGGATTACCTAATGGATTTGAAATCGAATTCCAGTTTGACCAGATAATGATAGGTGGATCTGGCGGATTAGGGTATATTGCTGCAATATATCTTATCTCAACCGAGAAATAATCGCAATTTGGGAAATAACTTTCATCAAGCTCAGTTTTTATTTTCATATCAAAATAGATGTCACTTTCTGCGGGTAAAATAATGTCATTACTAGAAATATAGTTGTGCATATTTGGATTATAAAATAATGTTTCAGGGTCAAAACAGCCAAGTGCATAAAGTGGGGAAGGAGCGTTTGGATCTTCAAAAACATGCCAGAGATCTCCACCTTTTGTAGTATTAGAAAAACCAATAAAACCGATTTCGTCTTCACCATCATTATAAAAAACATCTGCTATATTAATGTTATCAATAAAAAGTCCGGTGAATTCTGGGTTTGAACTTGTAGATGTATTTGGATCAGAAGCAAAAGCAAAACTAATTATTACATTGTTCCCGAGATAAGATGTTGGAATGGAAATGGAAGTTGAAGTCCAATCTGTAGAACCTCCCCACCCCGGAATTCCAGGAATTCCATCAGGATCTTCATTATGTTCAAAACCAAAACTATATAAACTTGTGCTATTATAGGAAGGATTGCAATCTGTTAGGATTTCTGCTTCAGAATAATCTTGTTCAGCATTTCTAATGCGAACATTAAAACCGTCCCATCCATCAAATTCACCATTACTGCCCAGTTCTTCAATAGCTCTGAACTGATCGAAAATAATTGTTAGATCTCCCGAAGGAGGC
>JAGGWC010000061.1 GCA_021157645.1 Candidatus Cloacimonadota bacterium
ATTCAAATAATAACGGATACCCACTTAAGATTGCTCAGAATTCAATAGAAAGCAAAGGTGGAATTAATGCAATAGCTTTTCAAACTGCATTTAAATATAAGAACATTGGTTCTTTAGGTTTGGAAGTCGCACAACTCTTAGGTGATTCCGAAATGGAAAGAAGTGTGATCTGGACACCTGAAGCGCAAGATATTATGAACAATGCATTAAATGATACAATAAATACTTTGGATAGAAAATTTTCTGCAATTCAGTTTACAGTAGGTGCTAATATCCATTTTTCTCCGAGATTTGATTTAGGCTTAAAAATTACACCAAAAGTTGAACTCGATGTTACCGGAAACAAAGATGGGGTAGATGTGAATAATGCAGTTTTTGTTTACACAAAATTTGATTCTACAGGAACACCTTTAGATTCACTTACATATGCTCAATATGTACTTCCAATGAATGCTCGTGTTGGATTCTCTTTTAAACCAAGAAACATAATGAGAACTGTGATGAATTGCGATGTGGAATACGTTAAGTGGTCGGATACAAATCCGTTATACGATGATGCCATAAACTATTACATCGGTGTTGAGCATATTCTCAATAATAAGATCCCATTTCGTTTTGGATTTAATTATACAACAGGCTATGGATTGCATGAAGATTCCGGTTTTGTTTTTGCAAATGAGATAACAACTCCAACTTTCACAGCAGGAACTGGCTTTACATTTTTAGAAAAATTTACTTTTGATATTTCTTTGGAATACTCCAACAGACAGTATGAAACTTTAGATCTTTTTATGGATAACTACTATTGGAGAGATGGAGAATATGAAGATTTATGGAATGTGTATATTCAGGGTGGTCAAATTGAGAGTCCAATAATTCAGGATCGAGGATGGGAAAATCCCGATACTGTACACGAAACATTTATAAATTTGAAATCGGCTATTAGTTTTACGTGGTAGGAACTTATGAAAGCTAAAATATTTTTTGGGCTTCTGCTCATATTCAGTAGTTCTCTATTTGCAGAAAATCTTTTATTGGATATCATGTTTACAAATGATATTCATGGCGGAATCGATAGATATCCTGCAACTTTTATGAATCCCGATTTTCCACCGATACTTGGCGGCGGCGGCAGTGCTGCAACTTACATAAAAGGTGTTCGCAAACTTTCTAAAGCAGAAACTCGTGATAATCTTCTGATTGATGCAGGAGATTTCTTTCAAGGACATCCGGTAGGGACAATGAGTGAAGGACGAGCTGTAATTACTTATATGAATATGATCGGATATGATTTCCTGACTATTGGAAATCATGAGTTTGATCTTGGTGAAGATGTTTTGATAAAAACTCTGGCGTTGGCAGAATTTCCAATTCTATCCTGTAATATTGTTAAGAAAGGCACAAATGAACTGATTGATTATGCTCAACCCTACAAAATAATCGAAAAGTTAGGATTACGCATTGGCGTGATTGGCTTAACAACAACAGATACAGAGCAGATGAGTTTCCCGGATAACATTAAGAATGTAGATTTTCTTCCAGCAAAAAATCAAGTGCAAAAATATGTAAATATTGTTAGGAAGAAGAATGTTGATCTTGTTATTCTAATTGCACATATGGGACTCCCGTATTATCCGCAACCAGCTTATGATGCACGTTATTCCAAACCTGATGAGAATAAAGAGGAACGACGTTGGGGATATGATGCTCAGGAAATAGCACATGAAGTAGAGGGGATTGATATATTGTTTGGTGGTCATATGCATAAAGGTTTTGCGCAACCTTGGGAAGATCCAGAAACACATACACTAGTTTTTCAAGGATACGCTTATGGAAGCAATGTAGGTCACGTTACAATTAAAATAGATAAGGATACAAAAACAATTTCAGGGTATGAATCTCCAGCCCTAAATGAAGGTGTTCTGGTTACGATGTTTGAAGATGAATTTATTCCGGATGAAGTAATTGGTGATACAATTCTGGTTATGCAAGCGATAGCAGAAGTAGGGATGGATGAGATCATTGGACAAGCCAGCATGAATATTACAAAGTTCGGAATGGGTACTCAGAATCTTATTGGTAATCTGGTTTGCGAAGCAATGTTAGATTATACTGATGCCGATTTTTCTTTTATGAATCTTGGTGGTATTCGTGATGAAATTCTCAGCGGACCTATTACTTATCGTAATGTTTTCAATGTGATGCCTTTTGATAATCAAATTGCATTAATTGAAGTAGATGGAAAATTCTTAAAAGAGATAATCGAAACCAGAGTCTCCGGCAGCAGACATGGTTTAAGAACAGCCGGTATAAAAGTTGTCATTAATAGAAAGAGAGAGAATTTTAATAGAATATCTGAACTTCTTATTGGTGGCGAACCATGGCAGGCAGATAAAATATATAAGATCGCTACTTCAGATTTTCTATTACAGGGAAATGCAGGACTTGCTCTTTTGACAAAAGTACCAGAATCGCAGATAACTCGTTATGAACAAGGTCTTCGTGATGTTATCGTCGAATACATTAGGAAATATTCTCCTGTAAATGCTGTTATTGATGACAGGTGGAAAAGAGATGATAACAGCCCTATTGATCGAACACTAAAAAAAGAGATGCAAAAATAATTTACAATAATCGTTGACGGGAAAACAAGAGAAAAATAAATAATTCTTTCGTAGTTAAGCGATTTTTGTGAAGTTAAAATATATTTTCATTTATGCCTTCATTAGGAAAAAAGAATCATAGTAAAAGTATTGGTAGCTTAATTAATAAGGAGCAACAATTGAACGAAATCGGCAGACTAGATAGTGATGATCGAAAAGAACTTAATGAGATATTAGATTCGATTTTTGCTAATTTAGATAAAGACAAATTAGAATTAGCTCAAAAAAAGCTGATCAATATATCAAAAACACCGAATTATTTTATTCGTGAATATTTAGGGAAAAGTTTAACTGATTACAGCAATAAAACTAAAATGAAGAAAATCATCAAACCTATGCTTAAACATAGAATTTATGGTGTTAGGGCAACTGCTCTATTCTTTTATTACGATCTTGATAAAAATAATCCCGAAAAGGTTTTAAAATTATTAGAGAAAACATTCGATAGTGTTCCATGGGAAGTTGAAAGTGTGATAAACGAAATGTGGAGAACATATCCCGACTTCATGAAAGAGAATATTGTTAAATGGATAGAATCTGGGAATTCACAGAAGCGTGCTCTTTCATTTCACGGAATGGAAAATATTGCAAAATCCGATCCTGGATTTATCATGGAATTTATCAGTCAAGCAATTGATGATGACAAAATTGAAGTTCAGAAAAAGATTACACATATCCTAACACAGGTTGCCAGAGCTAATCCAATTGTTGTATTCCCATATATTAGAGAGTGGCTTTCTGTAGGTTCAGAAAAAAGAATTAAAACTATCTGGGTTTCAATGAAAAAATTAGCTAATATTGTCGTTCAAAGAAGCAGAAGAGATAAATCTGAAGAATTTGTTTTGTTAACTCAACAAACTATTAATGATTGGGCAAATGATGAAAACGAAAATGTCTCTAATATGGGTGAAAGATTATCTTATATAATAAATAGATAACATTAACAACATGAAAAATCATCTTTCCATGAAACTATTAGTATTATTCATCGCAATTGTTTTATGGGTACATCAAATAATGCTAAAAACTCATACATTAGAAATAAATATTCCTATGAAATTAATTGAAACTCCTCAAAATTTGATTCCAGATTCCTTCAGATTACCAGAAGTTACTGTTGAAATCAGTGCAACAGGTAAGGATCTTTTTCTATTCCAAATTTCAAAAAAATTCTTCCAAATCGATACTTCTCATTTTCGTTATGGAAAGAATCAGATCGCCCTCAAACCTGATCAACTTATCTACTCCGATAAAATTAAATTAAATATTAATTCAATAAATAAAACCGAAGATTTCTTTATAAATATGGACAAATTGGTGGAAAGAACAAAACCACTTAAAATCCAATATTCATCAACAAATGAAGAAGAATTCTTTCTAAAAAATAAAATTAAAAATGCAAATAGAAAAATTACTTTAAAGGGTCCACTTGCTTTATTAAATGAAGTTGAACAAATTTTCACAAAAAAGATTTCAAGTAAAATGATCGTTGATGGAAAACTTACTGTAGAATTAATTTCTCCAGATCCTAAAATTGATCTTTTTCAAGATAGTATTGAATTTGAAATTACAAACACTAAGATCGTGCACAAAACTATTTCATTAATTCCCATCAAGTATCCTGAAACTGAAAATATTACAATAATTCCACAGAAAGTATCAGTGATGGTTAGTGGTCCCAAAGAGATCATGGAGAAACTTAATACAAATTCTATAATTGCAAACTTGAATATATCCAATTTAAAAAAAGATTTCGCTAATGTATCATTTGAAATTCCTGCCGGTGTTAAGATAATTGAATATACACCTCAAAAAATTCAGGTTATTCAGAATGATCAGCAGTGAAAAAACTAAACAATTCAAGATATTAGCTTTTGAAACCTCGTGTGATGATACTTCCGTAGCAATAATTAATTCTGATTTTAAGGTTATTGTAAATCTCATTTCATCTCAAACAACCCACAAAGATTTTGGTGGTGTAGTGCCTGAACTTGCTTCCAGATTACATTTGAAGAATATTATGCAATTAACACAAGCAGCATTAACAAATGCAGAATTATCTTTTGAAGATATTGATGGAATTGCTGTATCAGTGAATCCCGGATTGATTGGAGCTTTACTGGTTGGAGTCTCATTTGCCAAAAGTTTAGCTTACGGTCTTGGCAAACCAGTTATAGCTGTAAATCACATGCTTGGTCACATCTATGCAAATCGGATTGAAAATCCCGACCTTAAACCTCCATACTTGGCTTTAGTTGTTTCCGGAGGACATACTGAACTCGTAGATTTTAAATCTATGAATGATTTTAAAGTAATTGGTAAAACGCGTGATGATGCTGCTGGAGAAGCTTTTGATAAGGTATCAAAACTATTAGGATTAGGGTATCCTGGAGGACCAATTATCGATAAAATCGCTAAAAATGGAAATCCTGATTTTCATCAATTCCCTAGAGCATTGAATAGAAAAGATAATTATGATTTCAGTTTTAGCGGATTCAAAACTTCTGTGAGAAATTACCTGGCAAGTAAAAATGATGAATTTATTCAGGAACATATTGCAGATATTGCAGCTTCAGTTCAACAAGCAATTGTTGATAGTTTAGTTTCCAAAACAATAGCATTTGCAAAAAAATCTGATGCAAAGATAATAATAGTTGCAGGTGGTGTTTCTGCAAATAGTCTTTTACGTAATGAAATCTCAGAGAAAGGAAGAGATATTGGAGCGAATATTTTCTTCCCCGCATTAGAATATTGCATGGATAATGCAGCTATGATTGGTGCTGCGGCTATTGAAAAATATCAGAAAAATGACTTTGCAGATCTTTCTCTCAATGCTTTTTCTACCAAAGGCATAAGAATTCTTTAATAACTCAATAACAAATCTATAATAATCCACTTGACCTGATAAGTACATAAAATTTTATAAATTTTATAAATATATAATTAGATATGCTGGGATGGCACAGATGGTAGCGCAACTGATTCGTAATCAGTAGGTCGGGGGTTCGAATCCCCCTTCCAGCACCACTATAAATAATTAGATGCTTAATTTTCTTCTTTCAATTTATTTTTTTAGTAAAAAAACACCATTTTAAATGAGATTAATAATCAATCTTAATATTCTTTTTTTGTAACTTATAAATACTAAATAAGATACAGTATAAGTGATCTTATGTATATATTTTACAGTGTGAAATATACCAGAGTTATGTAAAATATTTTTCTTGACAATGAAATTGCATTCTCATTTACATTGCTCAGAAAATTAAGGAGGATGATTTATGGGAAAGTTATCAATAACCATTAATGGTTCTGAAGTGAAAAATATTTATCCAGCTGTAACGATCGGCGTTTCGGCTGCGGCTAGCGGAGATGATGTGATTTTTTTCGTACTGCCAAGCGGATTGCCCGCTTTTGTTAAAGGAAAATTTGAAGAGCTCAATGAAGCAGCAGAAAAATTACCAGATCTGATAGAAATGATAGAAGGATTAAAGATGCTTAAAGCTCGATTTCTGATCTGTGAACTTGGATTTGAAGTACACGGATTAAAAGAAGAAGACCTTATAGAAGGCATCGAAGTAGTGGGAGCTACAACATTCGTAGCAGAAGCCCAAGGTTCAGAGTTAACATTTTCATTCTAAAATATAAAGGAGGAAGTTATGGCAGTAAAAGAATTAGATTGTTTGGGACTTAAATGTCCTCAACCTATTTTAAAAGTAGTTGCGTTCATTCCGCAAATGGAAGCTGGAGATATTCTGGAAATTAAGGCAGATTGTCCATCATTTCCTACTGATATAAAAGCTTGGTGTGATAGAACAGGAAAAACACTTTTATTCTGCATGGATGATGGTACGGGAAGCCATTCAGCTCAAATTCAATTTTAGTTTGATGGGAGTACATTGGATTCAATGTGCTCCTTTTTTATTATATTTATATTGAGGAATAATGGAAAATTTCAAACCTAAGATCGTAGGATTCCTTTGTAACTGGTGTACTTATGCTGCAGCAGATCTTGCCGGTGCTTCAAGAAAGGAAATAAATCCATCTTTGAATGTAGTAAGAGTTATGTGCACAAGCAGAATAGACCAGAATTTATTATTAAACACATATTTTAGTGGAGCAGACGGTATTTTGGTTGCCGGCTGACATCCAGGAGATTGTCATTACCAGGTTGGTAATTACTATGCACGTCGTAGAATTGCACTATTAAAAAAAGTTTTTGAGACACTTAAAATTAATCCTGAAAGAATTCAATTATCTTGGATCTCAGCATCAGAAGGAAAAAGATATATTGAGATCGTTAATGAATTCTCTGATAAAATTGCAAAATTAGGACCAAATCCAGTAAGACAGAATACTCACATATAAACAATCAAATGAAAAAATCTATTAAGTATAATAAATATAAACAAAATTCTAAAGAGAATGCAAATGCAATTTCACTGTATATAAGGAATAATAAATGGAACATCCTGACAACGTATTAATAATTGGTTCCGGAGTTGCAGGGATGGAAGCCAGCCTTATGCTTTCCAAAGCCGGAAAGAAAGTAACATTGATAGAAAAACTTTCTCTCATTGGTGGAAAAACAATTAAAAATGAAGAGACCTTTCCGAATTTGGACTGTTCCACTTGTCTTGTAGCTCCTATCCAACAAGAAATTTTACAAGATGGTAACATTAACGTTCTTACTTCGAGCTTGGTAGAAGAGGTGGAAGGTGAAGCCGGTAATTTCTCTGTTACAATTAATAAAAAAGCAGGATATGTTGATCTGGTTGCCTGTCTTGGCTGTGGAATGTGTTATCCCGTTTGTCCGGTGGAAATAATTAATGAATGGGAAGAAAACCTGACTAATAAAAAAGCAATTTATGTTCCTTGTGCAGGGGCATTACCCAATGTTCCTGTAATAAATGCCGAAATGTGTTTGCAGTTAAATGGAACTGAAACTTGCAATAAATGCGTGGAAGCTTGTATGTTCGGTGCGATCAACATGGCAGAAAAAGATGAACAATTAAAAGTAGATGTTGGTGCTATCCTTATTGCCACGGGTTATGATATGCTTGATGTAAGGACAATTGATAATCTAGGCTATGGAAAATACCCGGGCGTTTATACTGCTATGGAATTCGAAAGACTTTTCGCTGCGAATGGACCAACAGAGGGGAAACTGGTTATGAGAGATGATAAAACAATTCCTTCTTCTGTAGCCATAATTCATTGCGTTGGAAGATCTCAAACTCACTACTGCTCTAATGTTTGTTGCATGGCATCTTCCAAGCATGCTC
>JAGGWC010000023.1 GCA_021157645.1 Candidatus Cloacimonadota bacterium
AGTTTAAGATACTCAATTATTTGATGCGGTTTTAATGGGAACACATTTCTAACGATTTTGTTCAAGTTGATATCTGTAATCAAACCAGTATTAAATGTATCAACCATTACAGAAACTGGGTTTGCAATTCCAATAGCGTAGGCAAGCTGTACTTCACATTCCTCAGCAAGCCCTGCCGCAACAATATTCTTTGCAATATATCTTGCCATATAGGATGCGCTCCTATCAACTTTTGATGGATCTTTTCCACTGAATGCACCACCACCATGACTTCCCTTTCCACCGTATGTATCCACAATAATCTTCCTACCCGTAAGCCCGGTATCTGCCTGTGGTCCACCCAGAACAAATCTTCCGGTTGGATTCACAAAGAATTTAGTATTCTTATCAATTAATTCTTTAGGAATAACCGGCTTAATCACATTTTCAATTATGCCCTTTTCAATTTGATCATGCCCAATTTCAGGATCGTGTTGTGTTGAGACTACAACAGCATCGACCCTTGAAGGTTTGTTATCAATATACTCAATAGTTACTTGAGTTTTTCCATCCGGTCGAAGATATGAAAGTGTTTCATCCTTACGAACTTTTGCTAATCTTTGAGCGAGCTTATGTGCAAAAGCTGTGGTCATTGGCATTAATTCAGGCGTTTCATTACTGGCATACCCAAACATCATACCCTGATCTCCGGCACCCTGTTCATGATCTGCATGTCTATCAACTCCAAGCGCAATATCTGAAGATTGTTTATCAATTGTTGTTATCACGGCACAAGTTTGATAATCCATCCCATAATCTGAATTTGTATATCCGATCTCTTTGATTGTATCACGAATTATTTTGGGAATATCCACGTAACATTCTGTTGTTATTTCTCCGCCAACAAGTGCCATACCTGTGGTAAGAAAGGTTTCGCAGGCAACACGTGCTTCAGGATCACATCTTAATATTGCATCTAATATTGCATCAGATATCTGATCAGCCATTTTATCGGGATGGCCTTCTGTAACTGATTCAGAAGTGAATAAATGTTTCTCTGTTTTCATAATATTTCCTTTTTTATAATAATTTATCAACATCTGTAGAAGTTTTGCACGAAAGAATTTTTTCTAATTTTAATTTCATCTTTGCAATATCACAATTAATTATTTCTTTTTTAATTAAAAGTAATCTTCCAGGACTCACACTAAGTTCATCGACACCAAGTGCCAGAAGAAGTTTTACATATTCTTTCTCGGAAGCCATTTCGCCACAAACTGCAACTTTTATCCCATGCTTATGAGCATTATCAACAGTAAGTTTTATCGATCTGATCACAGAAGGATGAGTTGGTTTATAATAATCCGAAATGGATTGATTATCCCTGTCAACTGCTAAGATATATTGAATTAAATCATTTGTTCCAATACTTAAAAAATCGCATTCTTCAGCAATTAAATCTGAAGTAATAACAGCAGAAGGAATTTCTATCATTGCACCAAGTTCCATATCTGCATTAAAAGTAATTCCTGCATTAATTAGTTCTTTACTACAAATCTTAATAATTTCTTTTACTTTTAACAATTCTTCCACACCAGATATCATTGGAAACATTATCTTAATATTTCCGTGAATATTTGCCCGTAGAATAGCTTTTATTTGCTGCTTAAAAATTGGAATATTCTGTAACGATATTCTTATACCGCGGCAACCCAAATTAGGATTTTGCTCATAAGTAATATTTAAAATATTTGAGAGTTTGTCACCACCAACATCTATAGTGCGAATAGTAACAGGATTTGGTTTACATTGCTCTACAATATCTTTATATATTTTATATTGTTCCTCTTCAGTAGGAAGATCTTCACGGTCTATGAACAGAAATTCTGTTCGGAAAAGGCCAATTCCAGTACTATTATATTTTAATACCTGATCGATCTCTTGAGGTATTTCTATGTTACTCATCAATTTGATCTTTTTACCATCTTTCGTAATGGATTCTTTATCAATTAAACTAAGAAGTCCTTTTTGAATATTTTTCTCTTTTTTGCAAATTGCCTCATACTTTTTTAAAACACTTTTTGTAGGAGAAATTATTACATAACCATCGTTCCCATCGATTATCAGATCTTCTCCATCTTTAATATTTCCTAATAAACCCATAGTATTTACCAGCATCGGAAGATTCATCGAACGGGCGATAATGCTACTATGCGAATTTCTACTACCTCGCTCAGTACATAAACCTTGAATATTCTTATCAAATACTGTCGTTACAAAAGAAGGAGAAATATTCTCCATAATCAGAATTGAATTTTCATCAACATCTTCTAAAATATCTTTTCTTTCACCTTTAATATGACTTAATAATCTATACGCAACATCTTCAAAATCATTAACTTTGTGGGAAAGATACTTATTATTTACATTACTAAAAATATCTATAGCCTCAGTAAAATATGTATTAATAGCCTGTTCTAAACAGTTTTGATCTTCTGAAATTAGTATAGATATTCTTTTATTAAACTCAGGATCTTGCAAGATCAATTTATGGGATTCCAAAATATCTCTATTTTCTTTTGAGTATGTATAATCTTGAATAAGTTTATCTAATTCATTAATAACAAATTTAACATCTTCTTTAAAACGGGAAAGCTCAAATTTTATTTCACTTTTTAGGATCTTCTTATTCTTTATGTATAGTTCATGCTTATTGATAATCTTTGCCTTACCAATGGCAACACCAATTGAGACCGAATTTCCTTTGATTTTTTTCACTTTTTCTATTCTTCCCCAAATTTGTTTAAGAACATCTCAATAATTTCTTGTATCAAAAATTTTTCATCAACTCCATCAGCAACCAATTCAAGTTCTGAGCCAAATTCTGCTGCTAATGTCATTACACCCATAATACTTTTCCCGTTAATTTCCATATCAGATTTTATAATTCTAAATTCTGACCTGTATTTTGTAGCTGCCTTCACAATCATTGTAGCTGGTCTGGCATGCATTCCAAGTTTATTAACAATCCTTATTGTTTTTCTTACCATATTATTTAAATCCTATTTAATTACTTTTTTTCTTTAATCTGTTTTTCACGCATCTTTGCTTTCCTTGTAAGTTCTTCTTGAAGTTTATTGGTATATTCTTTTGCTGCATCGTATCCAAATAATTTAGAAATATGGTTCATTGCAACTACTTCAATTATTACTGCAATGTTTTTCCCAGGTGAAATTGGAAGATAGATAATTGGAATTTTGTTCCCAAGTATATCTACGGAATGATCGCTTAATCCAATCCTCTCATAATCCATATTATCTTTCCAAGGCATTAACTCGATCTGAACATCAATCCTTTTCTTCATCCTGACAGCTTGGATTCCAAACATTTTTGCAACATCAATAAGCCCAATACCTCTCACTTCCATGAAGTGACCATAGTTGTTAGTTGCACATCCAACGAGAATATCATCTTTTGAAGTTATTTTTACTACATCATCAGTTATCAGACGTTGACCACGTTCTACAAGTTCCAGTGCACATTCGCTTTTTCCAATCCCGCTTTTACCGGTTAAGAGGATTCCAACACCAAAAACATCCATCAATGTTCCGTGAATCGTTTTCGATTCAGCAAAAACACTTTGTAAGTATATTCGTAGAGAATTAAAAAGTTTGTCTGTAGATAATCTTGAAGAAAAAATTGGGATCATCATTTCATTAGCAAGAAATTCAATTTGTTTTGGGACAGACAGTCCTTTAGTTATAATAATAGCAGGAATATCATAAACAAGTGTTTCTTTGATATTATTATAAAGCATTTCTTCTTCTAAAGATTGTAAATAGCTAATCTCAGTTTCACCAAATATTTGTATCCGGTTATAGTCAAATCTGTCAAAATAGCCTGTTAATGCTAATCCCGGTCTATTCAAGAATGAAGTTGTAATATTGCCTTGCATTGTGTTAGGATGAGTGATCAAGGAAAGTGAGAGATCTTTTTTCTTTAGTTCATAAAATTCTTTCACGCTTATTTTTTTCATATTTCCTACTTTTAATAGTGAACCCGTTCCCGTCAAGAGGAACGGGTCATATCTATTAATTTTATGCTTCTATCAACTTATAGTGCTCTTTGTCTTTTTTTACTAATACATTAATTCTATCAGTTTCTATATTTTTAAATACCAAATATATACTATCTGTATTATCAAATTTTTCCAGTGCATTTTGAACAGTTAAATTCTCTGCTAAAATTCTTTTTATTTTTACTACTTTCTTGCCTTCATTCCTTTCGATAAGGTCTGCATATACAAAATGAAGATTCTCTTTAAGACTTTTCTTATTATGATCTATCCATTTATCTTTCATTTTTTTTATTTGTTTTTCCATTTTGTCAACAGCATTATCAATTGCCAGGTACATATCTTTTTCTACAGTTTCACATTTCAAGTTATGTTTTGGTGCATGAACAATCAATTCAACTTTATTTCCATTTTTTTCAAATGAAAGAATGAAATTAGCTGTCATAATGTGATCAAAATACCTTTCTAATCTCACACAGGATTCATTAATATGATCTCTGATAGCATTTGTTAGGTCGAAATGACGTGCAGTAATTGTAATTTGCATAATTATCTCCTTCTAATATACTGCAGGAATAAAATATATCCTACAGCCTTTTGTTTAAGATCTTTTTTGCTCGCTCTGCATGATAAGAACTGCGTACAAGAGGAGCTGATTCAATAAGTTTAAAACCCATTCTCTCACCTTCCCTTTTGTAAAATGCAAATGTATCTGGATGTATATATTCTGCAACAGGATAATGCTTTTTAGATGGAGCCATGTATTGCCCAATCGTAACAATATCTACATCCACTTCACGCAATTTTTTCATAAGTGCCAGCACTTCAATTTTTGTTTCTCCAAGACCAACCATGAGGCCACTTTTCGTAAGAATCGAACTATCGGCATTTTTAGCTGCTTGAAGAACTCTTAACGACCGTTCAAAATTTGCCATTGGACGGACAACATCATAAAGACGCGGAACGGTCTCGACATTATGATTCAATACATCCGGACCGGCTAAAACTATTTTCTTAACCAAATCCAGATCACCATTGAGATCTGAAATTAACAATTCAATTGCAATTTCAGGATCACAAATTTCTCTTATTTGTTTTATAACTTCAATAAATTGGGATGCACCGCCATCGGGAAGATCGTCACGTGTTACTGTAGTAACAACAACATATTTTAATCCCAATTCATTTGATATATTTGCTATTGCTTTTGGTTCATTTATATCAGCAGGTTCAAGACTCCTCTTTGTTTTATCGATAGCACAAAAAGTGCAATTTCTAGTACAGGTTTCTCCTAAAATCATAAAAGTTGCAGTTCCATTTTCAAAGCATTCACCCTGATTTGGACATTTTGCACTTTCGCATACAGTATGAAGATTGTATCTCCTCAATATTTTTATCATTTCCCGTGCTTTTCTAGCGCCGAGTTTTTCTGATTTAAGCCATTCAGGCTTTCTCATTACTTCCATATCTTCCTAATAATAACTTATATTTTATTTATTGCAAGTTTTTCAAGATCTTCAACAGCTTCCATTACAGATTCAGACAAAGTTGGATGTGCAAATATAACTTTTTTTACATCATCTATGGTTGCATCTAAACCCAATAATATTCCTGCTTGTGCAATTAGTTCCGTTGCTTGTGGACCAATGATGTGAACTCCAATTATCTTGTTGGAATTTTTTAATCCGATTACTTTCACAAAACCAAAAGTTGCTCCCAATCCAAGTGCTTTTCCATTTGCAGAAAATGGGAATTTTCCTATAATTACATCTTCAAATTTCTTTTCAGCCTCTTCTTGTGTATAGCCAACAGAAGCTATTTCCGGATTTGTAAATGTGCAAGCTGGAATCTTTTTATAATCAAGATCAATAATCTCAATATCTACTTTATTAATTTCATTATGAATGATATCCGCTACAATTAGACCTTGTTTACTTGCTGTGTGAGCCAGCATAAGTTTACCTGTAACATCACCAATTGCAAAAATATTTTCTAAATTTGTTTTCATCATTTTATCAATAATTACAAATCCATTATTCATGGAAATATTACTATTAATAAATTCGATATCCATAAAAGGAATTCTACCAACACTCAAAAGAATTTTATCAGTTTCAATTTCTTTTCCGTTTGATAATTTAAGGAGAATACCGTCTGGAGTTTCCGCATAATTTTCTACTGCCGTTTTAAGATGAAGTTTGATTCCGCTTCGTTTTAAAGCCATCCCCAATCTTTTTGAAATTTCAATATCTTCCATATCTATCAGGTTTGGTAAAAATTCCACAATTTCCACTTCCACACCTAATTGATTGTATATTGAAGCAAATTCACATCCGATGACACCACCACCAATAACTACCATTTTTTTTGGAAGTTCTTCCATTTTGAGAATATCTCTGGAAGATAGAATAATGTTCCCGTCACATTTCATGAAAGGTAATTCTTTTGGTTTTGAACCTGTTGCAATAATTATATACTCTGCAAGATATTCATCATGATCAGTAACAATTTTATAAACGGTTTCTGTTTTCTCAATTTTCTTTACTGTTTCTTTTATTGTTGGGATGTTACGTTTATTAAAAATAAATTCAACACCGGAAACAAGTTTTTCTACAACATCATTTTTTCTTTGCCATACTTTTTTATAATTAATTCTGGATCTTTCAATTGATATTCCAAAATTTTCAGATTCTTTGATCTCTGAATAAAGATCGGCAACTTTAACCAGTGACTTTGTAGGAATACATCCGTGATTAAGACAAACTCCCCCGAGTCTTTCCTTTTCAAATACAGCAACATCGATTCCATATTGTTGAAGCCGTATAGCAGTTACATATCCACCCGGTCCTCCACCAATAATTACAACCTTGAATCTATTCACTCTTTTCTCCTCAATCTACTATTAAGTATACCTTTTGCTTTTCTATATTTTGCAATAACTCTACGTGATACATGTATACTCATTTTTGCAAGTTGTCCTACAATATCCTGATCACTTAATGGATGAATCTCATTTTCATGATCTATCATTCTGGTAATTTTTTGCTCAACATTATGCCTTGAAATTGAATTATAATTATCGTCCTTTCCTGCCTTACTTGTAAAAAAATCCTTTAGGCACATAATTCCAAATGGTGTATCGGCATATTTTATACGAACTACACGCGAAATTGTGGATTCATTAACTTGCAGTTCCTGAGCAATATCTGAATAAGTAAGGGGCTTTAAAACTCTATTTTCTCCATAAAAGAAATCCGGTTGATGATGTAAAATTGATTTTGTTACACGCTCTAAAGTTCTGCTGCGTAAATAAACTGATTTAATCAAGAATTTGGCTGAGTTGATCTTGCTTCTAACATAATTAAGAGCTTCTTTATCTTTTCTCACTTCTTGTAAAATTTTATTGTATCGTCTGCTCAAGCGTATTTTTGGAAATGAGTAATCGTTTATTATAACTTCATATTCGTTTCCAATACGCTTAATTATAACATCTGGTACAATATAATTGGAGTTATTTGCAAGAAGACGCAAACCAGGTTTTGGATCCAATTTTGCGATTTGCTTTTTCCAATTTAGAATGGTTGTAATGCTTGTTCCAAAACTTGATGCAATATTTTTATAGCGTTTATGAATAAGATCAGTAAAATGATCCGAGATAAGAGTGATAATATTTTCATTATGAAATTCAGGATCAAGCTGAGCCAACAAGCATTCTTTAATACTTCTGGCAGTAATTCCTTTTGGTTCTAAATGAAGAAGCTTTAAATGAATTTCCTCTGCTCTTTGCAATTCAATCCCAAATTCTTCTGCAGATTCTTCCATAATAAAATCATTAGGCAAAAAACCATGTGCATCAATACTATCAAACAATTCATAAGCAAAATCAAACTCAGCTTTGTTCAGATTTAACCTTTCGATCTGATAAACAAAAGCATCTTTTTTATTTTCTTGGTCTTTGATCATTTGATCGAAATTAACACCTTCCGTAGAGTGTGTACTGCCAGAACCTCCCTGAAAGTATTCTGAGTATGAATCCAATATTTCACTTAATTCTTTAGTTTCTTCAAGAGTTTTTTTCAACTCTTCATCTTCATTCTCTTTTTTTATATCTTCTTCAATTCTATCTTTTATTTTATCATCTTTTTCAGATGAGATATCTTCCTCATCACGGTATTCAAGAAGTTCAAGCATGGGATTACTGATCATTTCCTGTTTTAAATGAGTTTCAAGCTGCATTAATGGCATAGCTAACATTTCTAGAGACTGAAGCATTTTTGGCTTCAACAATAAGTTTTGTGTTTGCTTTTGAACTAATGTCTGCCTGAATTTATTCATAATATAGTTCTTCTTTTATTCATTTACAAAAGGATTAGTGAATCTGTCACCAAGATATACTTCTCGTGCTTTATCATCTTTCACCAATTCTCTGGATGTTCCACTAAATAATATTTCCCCATTAAAAATAATATAAGCTCTTTCGGTAATTTTCAAAGTTTCAAGAACATTATGATCAGTAATTAAAATGCCAATACTTTTCTCTTTTAATTTTCTTATAATATCCTGAATATCAGCTACAGCGAGAGGGTCTACACCTGCGAAAGGTTCATCCATAAGCATAAAAGATGGAGATGTCACAAGTGAACGAGTGATTTCAAGTTTTCTGCGCTCTCCGCCCGAAAGGGTATATGCTTTCTGCTTAGCTAATTTAGTAAGACCCAAATCCTCCAAATGCTCTTCCAATCTTAGTTTTCTCTCTTTTTTTGAGATCTTTATAGTTTCTAAAATTGCCATGATATTTTGTTCAACTGTAAGTTTGTGAAATATGGATGGTTCCTGAGCAAGATAGCCAATTCCTAATTGTGCGCGTTTATACATAGGAAGATTAGTTATTTGTTTTTCGTTAAAAAAAACATTACCACTATTAGCTTTTATTAAACCAAGTATCATATAGAAAGTTGTAGATTTCCCGGCTCCATTTGGTCCTAGAATTCCGACAATTTCGCCTTGTTGCAAATTAATGCTAACATTATTTACGACCTTTCTATTCCCATAAATTTTAACTAGATTATCTGTTTTTAAACTCTTCATATTGAATAAACTTAATTATTCCCATTTTATTTGTCAAGCGAATGTTACTATTAAGATTCAGATTTGGAATAGATTATGCTTTGGCGATTAATCTAACTTGTTTTTTAGTATTTAATTAAGGTTTTCTACCAGTTTTTATGTTCAAATTTATAGATCCCTGCAACTTTATTATTTACTGAAATTTTTTTAATTCTATTTTGATCGTCTATTTTTAAAATCAGATGTTCACCTTTTGTATTATTTGCTGAGAAATTTCTATTTTTAGTGGGTTCCTGCAGAAAATAGGAACTAACATTTCCTTTGGCTTCACAGAAAACAATTTTCCCATAATTAAAATTGAATTCCATTAGATCGCCAATTGCCCAACTCTTTTTTGGTTGATTTTCCACTTCAGAGAACTGGACATAACAAGAATCCTGCAATATAGCTTTCTTAATTTTCTGCTCTTCAAAAAATATCCGAAATTCAATTGCTGTCGCATCTGCAAGATCCGAAGTAAATTTTGGTTCTCCCAAATATACTGCCTTTTCTTCATCAGCAAAATATAAAAGGAAGTCACTAACCATTAAAAAATCTTTTGAGAAAGTTTTCACATTAAATGTTGCAGCAACTTTTTTATAGTCCTTAAAATATTCGATCTTCTCAGCCAAAATAGATAGAGTATCTTTACCAGTTATTGAGAGTAGAGGTTTTTTTATTAAGTAACCATAGCCATCATTTAAATAATATTTTAACTCTCCACAATTTCCATGAATACTTTCCCGTTCATCATAGGTGATTACATTTTCTTTGGCAAAAAATTCCCTTGAATTCCGGAAATATTCTACTTCTTCAGCTTCAAATGTTCTTATAGTTGAATCGCTGTGAGTTTCCGTTGCTAATACATTGCCACGAAGGAAAAGACGTTCTGAATTACGAAAGTAATCAACATTATCTGCAAACAAACTTAAAGTATCTTCATATACTCTCACGTTCCCCTGCATCCGAGCGATCTTTTGTAATTCAAAAATATCCGCTTTGTCACTGAAGAATTCGGTTTCTCCATAAAAGAAGTGTACGTTCCCAAACAGATTTGTGACGTATTCATCCTCAATTTTGTTAATAATTAGTTTATCTGCATTAATCAATTTATAAGGTCGTAATTCTTCTTCAGCATGAAGCTCAAATATCGATGTAAGGATTACGACAAAAAGAAATAGTGCGAGGAATTTACCAGCTAACTTCATCTTCATTCAGCTTACCTTCAGCAGATACTTTTGTAATTTCCACTCTATCAAGATCCAAGTTAGATTCCATCTCTTCACCTTTTAGAACATTGTCTTCACGAATCAAAATTACACCATTTTTTGCATATAACGTATTTGTGTTCCTATCTAATTCTATTAGTGGTGCTTTCATTGTTCCATTCTCACTCACAACCACAACATCACCAATTCCGGTTAATGTATTTTTTGCATCATCCAGTTCTGCTTTATTGCATTTTAAAGTCGATTTTACAGAACCATCTATATTAAAAAAAGTAACGAATACAGTATCCGCAAAAGTTTGTTTTGTGCTATAATATTTGTAATAATGAACCGCAGTTAATTCATAATCTATCACATCTTTATTTGTGGAAATAATTTTGATGGAATCTGCTTGTTCATCAGGTATTTTGCCACTTATTGGCATATTGGAAACTTCTTCATTTCTTGAGCATGAGAATAAGAATAGAAGACTACTGAGACTTAAGATGATCAAGAAGTTTTTGTAGACTCTGCTCATATTTTCCCTGTTTCTTTAAGATAAGTTCAATGAATTCTCTAACTGCACCTTCTCCTCCATTACGTTTGGTAATGAGGTCTACCCTGCTTTTTATATCATCGAAGGCATCTGCAGGAGTCGCTGAAATATTACATTTTTCCATAACCGGAAAATCATTCCAGTCATCTCCCATGTAAGCCACATTTTCCCATTCAAGTTTCAGTTCTTTAAGAAGTTTAGTGGTTTTTTTAAGTTTATTTCTAACACCTTGAAAAAACAATTTTATTTGAAGATCGTCACATCTTTGTTCAACAATATGTGAACTTCGACCTGTTATTATCGCAAGTTTAATGTCGCTGAATTGTAAAAGTTTGATACCCAATCCATCCTTAGCACTATAATTTTTCGATTCTAATTTATTATTATTATAAATTATTTTCCCATCACTGAGAACTCCGTCATTATCTAAAATAATCAATTTAATTTTGCTAAAATCCATATACCTTATTCTCCTTTAATTTTCAAACAGGCATCCAATAGTTCGGGAAGCTCATTAAGTTTAAGCATTGAACTTGCATCACTGAGAGCTTCTACAGGATTTGGGTGTGTTTCTATAAATAGCCCATCAACTTTTCCTGTTGCCAATGCGGCTTTTGCCATCATTTCAATATACTGTGGAGTTCCACCTGAAGTTTTACCTTGGGAAGGTCTTTGCAGACTGTGTGTAACATCGTAAACTACGGGATAGCCTAGCTGTTTCATAATTGCAAAACTGCGGAAATCTACTACTAAATTATGATAACCAAAACTTGTTCCCCGTTCTGTGAGCAAAATATTCTTGTTTTTTGCAGCTAATATTTTTCCCGCAGCA
>JAGGWC010000174.1 GCA_021157645.1 Candidatus Cloacimonadota bacterium
AGAACCGGATTTTCTGTATAGAAATGTCCAGCATCAATAAGTGGAATACGGCTATCCAGAATTGTGTGATATGTGAAATCAGCAGAAACATAAACATCAGCCCGACCATAAACTTGAGATAAAAGCGATGTTCCACTACCGCCACAAACAGCTATTTTTTTCACTTTTGTTTGTGAAGATTTACCGGCTTTCCATAATATCACAAATGGTGCATGCAGATTTTTCTTAACTGTTTTGGCAAAATTCTCAAGTGTAATTTCAGTTTTTAAATCTCCAATAAGACCAAGACCAAAATTTTCACTTTGCTTTTCCTGTTGATAAACAGAGTAAGCCGGAGTTTCATAGGGATGGACTTTTTTCATGGCAGATATAACTTTGGATAATTTAAAAGAATCGACAAAAAATTCCAGCTTGCGTTCTACAACCTTTTCCAGTTTATCTTTTGTACCTAATATTGGATTACTTCCTTCTATCGGCATGAATTGACTACTAACTTCATAATCATTCATACAATTATTATAATTTCCAATAATTCCAGCTCCTGAAGCAAAGACAGCATCAGCTACTTTTGCTATACTGTCTGAAGGCACATAAACTGCAATTTGAAATAACTTTGACCCAGTTTCATTTGAGAGGAATTTCAATTTAGTTAAACCTAATTTTTCCGCTAAAGCAAAGTTCACTCCTTTTTTTACAACATCCAGGTTTGTATGAGCACAATATACAGAAATATCATTTTTAATTAATTTCAGATAAAGTGGATTTGTGATTTTGTTTATAGGTTTGAAAATAAATGGATGATGAGAAATTATCAAATCAACATTTTCACTTATTGCTTTATTGATAGCATTTTCTGTAACATCCAGAGTGAGCAGAATCTTTTTTACTTCCTGGTTTCCATCACCAAGTTGAAATCCAACATTATCCCACTCATAAGCCAGAGCAGGATCAGCAATCTTGTTTATATGTCCAACAATATCAGAGACTTTTGTTATAATATTCCTCATTTTAAATTCCTCATTCCTAATTTCTAATTTTATTTAACGTCCCATGGATAGATTATCCAATTATTCCCTGCATTTTCACCTACAAAATCAGGTTTGAATTTACTTTTATCTTTAAGGTGAATAACGGCTGTATACAAATTTTTGGGAGAAAGATCTTCGATATATTTTTTTGCTTTCACAAAAGTTCCACCCGAATCTGCAACCTCATCAACCAGCAATACACTCTTATTTTGAAAACCGATATTTACAGGAAGATCCTGCACAATTGTTGGATCATCTAATAAATTATCTTCACTATCATAATTAATTATTCCTATTGAGTATAATGGTTTGGGGAATCTTCCGTCATGTGGAAGAAAAGTACGTAGAATTCTTGCAGGTATCCAACCTCCAGTTGCAATTCCGATCACAATATCAATTTGAATTCCGCTTTTGGTAATTTCGTCTGCTATTTTTTTTACCAATTCGTGCAACTGATCATAAGAATATTTTATCTTTTTAATTTCTTCCATAATTATTCCCCTAATTTTTCTTTTACTTCCCAATATACAAAACCTTTGCGCGTCAAGTAGTTTAATATTTTCTCATTCTGCTTATTTTTTTTCAGATTAGAAAATCGTCTTTTTGCTTTCTTAAAATTTGCATCCAGTACTTCATCGGCTGTTTTGGAATTGAATTTCTTTTGTAGAATATTAGAAATGATGTTTTCGTTGATATTCTTTGCATAAAGTTTGTTCTTTATTTCTACTTTGCTTTTTGAATTTCTTATAAGATCATCTGTGAGCATTTCTGCAAATCTTGTATCATTAATAAAATTAAGCGAAACTGCTTTTTCTAGTAACGCAGCTTGAAGTTCCTTTTTAAAAAATATTTTTTTAGAAAGAAATTCCTCGCATTCACCTAAAGATCGTTCTCGGTATGCGAGATAATCGAGTAGTTTATTCCAAGATTGTTTTTTTATTTCATCAATAAGTTTAGTGGCTTCTTCATCACTAAGCTCAAAATAATCAATCTGCCCCTTACAATAAAAATGGAGGATCTTATCCGGTAAGATCCCCCAATATTCGTCATTAGCCAAAACTATCGAAGTAGTTTTAGTCCTTTTTATCGTCTTTAACTTCATCTTCTGATGATTTTATAAGTCCTAAAACTTTTTTTACTTTTATTTCAATTTCTTCTAAGATCTTTTCATTCTCAAGTAGGAATTCTTTTACTTTTTCAGATCCCTGCCCGATCTTGGTTTCACCATAAGAGAACCAAGAACCGCTTCTGTTCACGATATCGTGTTCTACAGCTATGTCCACAAGTAGATCAAAGTGTGATATTCCTACACCAAATATAATTGGAAATTCTACTTTTTTAAATGGTGGAGCAAATTTGTTTTTAACGATCTTTACACGCGTTTTATTACCAACTATTTCTGCACCCTGTCCAATTTGCTTGATCGATCCAATTCTTCGAACCTCCATTCTTACAGATGAATAAAATTTTAGCGCAACTCCACCAGTTGTAGTCTCCGGATTCACATATGCAGGAACTCCTATTTTCATTCGTGTTTGATTAATAAAAATCACGGAAGTATTTGATTTACTGATGATAGCGGTAAGCTTGCGAAGTGCTTGTGACATCAAACGTGCCTGCAAACCAACATGAGTATCACCCATATTACCTTCGATCTCAGCTCGTGGAACAAGTGCTGCTACAGAATCAATAACGATTAAAGCTATGGCATTACTGCGCACAAGTGTTTCAACAATCTCCAAAGCCTGTTCACCTCCGTCAGGTTGGGAGAGAAGAAGATTTTCCGTATCAACTCCAATGTTTGCGGCATAAATAGGATCGAGTGCATGTTCCACATCTATGAATGCAACAATTCCATCCTGCTTTTGAGATTCTGCTACACAATGCAGGGCAAGAGTGGTTTTACCGGAAGCTTCAGGGCCATAAATCTCAGTTATTCTTCCCTTTGGAATACCACCAATACCAAGAGCTGCATCTAAATTAATTGCTCCCGTAGGAATAACACCAACAGAAGTTTTTGGTTTATCTCCCAATCTCATGATAGTACCAATACCAAACTGTTTATCCAGTTGAGTGAGGGCTGTCTTCAAAGCTGAATTCTTATCTTTCGTAGTCATAATTAACTCCTTGTTTAAAAATTAAATTTCATTATCTCAATATACCTTGAACCAAGTGGTCTCAATAAACTCTGATATAATATAACTTTTGAGACTTCAAAGTCTTTTATATTTAACTCTGTAGTTAATATTTGTTCTATCGTTTTTTCTGGCAACCTTTTTTTTATCCTACCTAAAGTTATGTGGAAACGGAAGCGTCTGGAATCAATTTTATAACCCATTTTTCTTAATTTACTTTTAAATCTCTTTAATACTTTCTGAATTGAGCTATCATTATTTTCCAAACTGATCCAGATTATTTTCGGATCTCTGCCCGGAAGAATTTCCAATTTTGGGTTTGTGAATAAGAGTGCAGAAAGTTCTGAAAAACTATTTTCCAGAAATTCTGCGATTTTGGGAATATCTTCTTCTTTTGTCTCACCAATAAATTGGAAAGTAATATGAAGATTTTCTCGAGGAACCCAATTAACACCATGAGGAGAATATGAACGAAAATTGCTTATTACTCCAGCAACATCTTCTTTGATATTTTCAGGAAGATCGAGAGCAACAAAAGTTCTCATTATCTCTTATAGCCAATATCAATTAAGAAATTTTTGCGTTGAGTAATATCACTATCAAGTTCTATTCCCTTGGGTGATGAACCGTCGATAACTCCAAGAACTCCCCTCCCTTGCTCTGTTTCTGCCAATATGACCTGCACAGGATTTGCCGTAGCGCAAAAAATATTTACTACTTCCCTGCATGCTTTTACAGACGGGAGGACATTAAGAGGAAATGCGTCTTTTAGAACTATAAGAAATGTGTGTCCTGCTCCAATTCTACGTAGATTATCTGTCGCAATTTGCATAAGATCGTCATCGGTTCCCTCTTTACGTACGAGACAAGGACCCGATGCTTCATTAAAAGCAAGTCCAAATTTAATACCAGGAACACTATTCACCATTGCTTCAAACAGATCTTCAACTGTTTTTATGAAATGTGACATTCCAAAGATAATATTGCAATCTTCAGGGAAATCAATTTTTTCTAATACAAGTTCCATTTTCTTACTCCATGGTTTTGAATTGGTTGCAATATGAATATTGTGTAATTTACAGTAAAGTGTTTTTTGTAATTTTGGACAAAAAAAAAGACCGTTATCGGTCTTTTCCTTTATTTATTGGTTTTTTAAATAACCTTTTTTACTTTGTTACCCTTCAAACAAGAAGAACATACTTTAACGAATTGAACTTTTCCATCAATCTCCGCTTTTATTTTATGGAGATTAGGATAGAACTTCCTCTTCGTAGCGTTTAAAGCGTGACTTCTATGATTTCCAACTTGTGCTCCCTTTCCACAGATATCACAAACTCTTGACATAATAACACCTTCCTAATCCTTTATTTTCATTAGATTGAACTAAAAAAAAATCATTACTCTATCTGGCAAGAAATTATTTTTATTTATTAGTTCTTTTAACTATTCTGCAGTATTATTAGTTTTTTATTGTCATATACTTTGAAATGAATAATTTATGGAATTAGTTATGAATAATAATAAATTTGAAGTACTTTTACAAAATGAGAGTAAAAAGCTATATAATTATCTTTTGAAGATTCTCCGTAATAAAGAGGATGCGGAAGATATTCTTCAGGAAACATTTATAGCATTCCATAAAAAAATGAACTCTGTAAAAGAGTCTTCTTATAAAAGTTACTTATTCAGAACTGCATATCATAAAGCACTTAATCTCATAAAAAAGAGAAATGCAAAAAACAAGTTGGTTACAAATTATCAAGAAATGGAACATTTTGAAGACAAACAATCTAAGAATAATCAGCAACAAAAAGAACTTATAAAAGATGCACTTTCCCAGCTTAAACCAGAAGAAGCATTATTAATTGAATTACAATTTTATCAGAAAATGAATTATAAACAAATTGCCGAAACACTGGAAACAACACAATCTGCAGTTGATTCCAAACTGGTACGTGCAAAGAAAAAATTAATTAAAATAATTAACGAACAAAAGAAAATGCAGGAAAATAACTTGAGTATTGTCTAAAGGGACAGAGGTGAGGAAAAATGAAGCAAAAAGATGAATGCAGCTTTGAAAAAAAATTGAATGCCTATATTGCCGGTGAACTAAGTGAGATAGAATACAATAAAGTTCGCGAGCATATTAGCAGTTGTCACCTCTGCCAAAACGAGATTAGAGAATTACAGCAAGTCGATAATTTCCTTTTTCAATATACTGAGGAAGAAGTTCCTGCAGGACTCAACGAGAAAATATTAAATTCTGTATCCCAAAGTCACACAGATCCATTCATGAGAAAGGTAGTCAGTTTTTCTATCGCTGCATCTGTACTGATATCCTTCATGGCTGGCATTCTGCTTAGCAGCGGACTTTATGCAGATAGTTCAGATTCTAATATTACCATCGGTGAAGATTCTTTATACAGTTATTTTGAAGGGGATTATGATGTCTAAAAAAACAATATTGATTTTACTTATTGTCTCGTTAGCATTCAATTTAGCATTTTTTGGAACATTTTTATATCATCGTGTGAATTTTGGTCCCGGTATCCATAGTCCAATTCATGGAAGACCAAAACTGCCGAAACATTGCCGTGAAGATTTCCGTAAACTTAGAAAAGAGATGGGTGAAAAACATCGTGATTATTTTGTTGCAAGAAGGCTATTCATCCTTTCTCTGCTTGAGGAAGACCTTAACGAAGAGGAAGTATTAAAGAAATTGGAAAATGCAATTGAGAAACAAACTGTCAAAGAAAAAGAGATAGGCCTTTCTTTTATTCAACTCAGGAAAGAAATGACCGCTGAAGAAGCAAGAATGTTTTTCCGTCGTGATCTTGAAGCTAAAGAAAACCAATTAGATCAAGGGCGGGGAAGGAAAAAATGAAGAATACATATCTGAATTTTTGGAAGTTAGAAACTAACATAGTGCAAATTGATATGTGTAAAAAATCTACTAAGAATAATCCAGGTTTAGATGAACCTGACAAAATTAAAGGAGAATAAAATGAAAAAATTATTATTTGTAGTGATTGGAGTAATAGCTGTAATCGGTTTATTAACAGCTTTTGACGGAGATGGTAGAAGATTTGATGATGGTGAACACTATGGGATGAGAGGAAAAATGTTCAAAAATGGTGAACACAATGGAATGATGCGAGGAATGCACAACAATGATTATCGAATGATGTACGAAGAATTAAATCTTACAAATAAACAAAAAGAACAAATGAACGATCTTCGCATTGAAGAAAAAAAAGGTATGATCGTTATTGAAGCTGATTTGAAATTATTAGAGATCGATAAAAGAAGCGCAATGAAAGATAAAGATTTCAAAATAGCTGAAAATAAAACTAAGGAGATCTTCAAAATTAAAGAACAAGCTGCAATAAAAAGAATTGAACACCAAGAGCAAAGATGGAACATCTTAACACCAGAACAAAAAAAGAAAGCAGAAGAATTGATGCTTGATCATCCACGAAGAGAATTTCAAGATAGTCCTAAATCAAAAAAGATCAAACGAAAATAGTTAGTACTCACACAAAAAAGCCATCCGGCAGTAGCCGGATGGCTTTTTTTTATGAACTAATTTTATTATCTATTTCAATTTTTTTGTGCTCTTTATATCTTTGTGTCTTTGTGGTTAAAATCTTATCTTTTCAGTAATTCTTTCACTTTTTTCAATTCGTTAATAATATGTTTTTTCGCTTCCTTCTTATCTACAGAAAAATCCAGACTTATCTGCTCTTTATTTGCCATATCCACTTTCAGTTTCTTCTTTGCGCCTTCAATTGTAAATCCTTGAGTATGAAGCATATATTTGATCTTCTTTAAAATATCTATGTCGTCGGGACTGTAACGCCGGTTACGCCCGAATTTCTTCTTAGGGTGAACTTGTGGAAATTCGGTTTCCCAATAGCGTAAAACATGCGCTTTCAGATCAAGCAAATTACCTACTTCCCCGATTGTATAATAATATTTTTTCATTTTTTTGACGCTGATTTATTATGAATCTTATGATTTAATATGACTGAGCACATAGTTTTAACTCTCTTCATTACGAAATTCTTATCATTCTTTTTCATATCTTTTCTGCGTTAATCTGCGTCTAAATAATATACTTACAACCAAAAGTACTCCTGCTCCAATTACAAAAACAAAGGGAAACCAGAAGAAATATTTTGTAAAGTAAGAATTATTTTCATAGATATAAAGAGGGCTGTTTATCGTTGTTTTTTCAAATAGTTTTGTTTGTTTTAGGAATTCTCCGGTGGGAGAAACAACAAGTGAATATCCGGTGTTTGCCGCACGATATATTTGTTTGCGTGTTTCAATTGCTCTGAATTTGGTCATCACAGCATGTTGATATGTTCCGGCAGAACGGTGAAACCATGCATCATTAGTGATGTTGACAATGAAATCAACATCATTTTTTGCCATCTCTGTAGTTAAAGCTGGAAACGCAATTTCAAAACAGATAAGTGGAGAAAATTTATAACCATTAACTGTGTAATATTCTAGTTTATCACCGTATTCCCAGTTCGCTTGTCCCAGATGGACGTTCCATAAAAATGGAAAATATTTAAGAAAAGGAATTCGCTCACCAAAAGGGACTAATATATTTTTATAGTATGGAGGATAAATTTTTCTGTTTTTCCCAATTAGGGTTGCAGAGTTATAGAATTTATATTTATTAGGATAATCTTCACCCACATATTTATAGTGCGGAAATCCTGTAAAAATATCGGTTTTCAATTCTTCAGAAAGATCTAAAATCCATTTTCTGTATTTCATCCGCTTTAATAAATATACAGGTGTTGATGACTCCGGCCAAATAATGAGATCAGTTTTTTCTTTTGCAGCTTTATGGCTGAATTCTTCATATAATGCAAAGGTTGAATCTTTGTACATTTCTTCCCATTTATCTTCCTGCGGAATACTTACTTGAACAATTGAAGCATTGAAATCGGTTTTTGTAAGTTGAATTGTTTTAAGTCGAATAACTCCATAAATTGACCACACAATAATGATTGCAGAAACAATAATTATATTTCGTTTGAAATTTCTTTTTGATTCAAAAAGGAGGATATTAATAAATAAAATCAACAAAGAAAAAAGTGCTAATCCACCAAGCTCAGCAAGTTGAATAAATGGCAAATAATCTGCCAGTGAATATCCTAAATTAAACCATGGGAAACTGAATTCACCAAAATTCTGCAAGAACTCAAAACTTATCCAAATGAAGATAAATCCGAGATAACCAAATTTTGGATTTTGCTGTTTTATAAAATAGTAAAGTTGAAATATAATATAGAAATAAACAGCAAATAAGATGAATATTCCCAGATAACCAGGAAATGTAACCAATGATATCCAATGCAAACAAACAAGAGTATAAGTAGAGCCAAAAGCTGCTGCTGCAAAAAATATCTCTTTCTTTTTCCGTTGGTTGCTAAAAAAATGAAACAAGGGAATAAAAGCAAAAAATACAAGAAATCCAAGATGAATAGGGAGTCTGCTTAATCCGAGTATTGTCCCTGATAAAGCTGGATATAAATACGTTTTAAGTTTTGTTTTAGTTATTATTGAAACCAATTTATTTCTCACTTAGCTCATTATAAGTAAGTTTTCCAATCCATATTTCGTTATCAGAAAGCAAAACAACATTATCTTTAATTGAAAAATCGTTCCATTTATTTGTAGAAATTGCAAACTTACTATCACTTTCAGGATGATAGATAAAATGATTTTTCAAGATATATTGCTGTTGTTTTTCAATTTGAATATTACCTTTCATTTCATTACGAAATCTACCCAAAATACCAAAGATCATAGTAGAATTATTTTGCTCATCATAAATTGTGATCTCATTTTTTCCTAAAATTATTTTACTGGGATCATTTAACTGAAATTTCCCAAAAGTATACCAGTCAGAATGATTAAGTGTCCGGCTTATCACTATCTCCTTAGATGCATTGTCATAGATATAATAAGTTTCATCGATAGCAACTGCAAAAAGTGCAGGTTCTATGAAGTCATTTAAATTAATTTCTGCAATAAGTTTTCCTTCAATATCAAATTTCTTAATTTTTTTTTGGAAGCTATCAAGAACCAAAAGGTTACCATCCGGAGAAAGTGTGATATCCGCCAATTTATTGAAACTTGAGGCAGTAAATCCAAGACCACCAATTATATTAATTTCTTTTCCATTCTTATAAATATGAATAATATCTGCTTCTTTTTCTAAAATAAAAACAGTTTTATTTATTGAAGAATAAAGACATTTTTTGGGAATAAAATCAGTTTGGATCTTTTGGAAAATATTGATATTTTCCGGAGTTCTGTAAATTTTCATTTCAATGGTTGAACAACCTGATAAAAACAGAATAAGCAAAATCAAAAACTTAAAACTGTGTTTTTTTAGCATGATTAATAATTCCAATGGTCTTGTTCTGCTACCCTTAAATCTTTCAATTTCCCCTGGATTGAAGTTCTCCCCTGCCATGTATTAAATTCTAGTGAATAAGCAATATCGACGTTTGAACCTTTTTTCAGGAAAGGCAAATAATCTCCCAGATTAAACCCAATAAGATCAAGTTCGCAACCATCCTTCATAACTTTTATTTTGAGGTGGTTCTTCCCCACATTATAAGGGAAACCAACAATTGTAACCTGCTTAGTTAAAAAAGTGGGACGCATATTTCCTGGACCAAAAGGTGCAAATTTTTCTAACCATTCAAGCAAATTGTTGTTGATCTCAAATAACTCCAGATTTGTATCAATATTAAGTGGCGGAATAAACTGATCTTCTGTCGTATGTTCTTTTACATATTTTTTTAATTTACTCTCAAATAAATCTACATATTCAACTAAAATCTGCAGACCTGCGGCATATTTATGCCCACCAAAAGTTTCTAAATATCCTTCTACAGAAACAAGCGCATCAAAAAGATTAAATCCCGCAATACTTCTACCTGATCCGCTTCCAATTCCTTCTTTGAAAGTAATCATTATTGATGGACGATAATATTTTTCTACTAATTTGGAAGCTACTATCCCGATAACGCCAGGATGCCAGTCAGCAGATGAGACAACGATAATCGGAGTATCATCCATGTTCTTATATTTCGCTTCAATTATGTCACATGCTTCCTGGAATGTTCGTTGATCGATTTGCTGCCTTAAAGAATTTTCCCGCTCAATGATCTGTGCTAGTTCATCGCTCTCTTTTTCATCAACACTCACCATAAGTTCAACAGCTCGCATTGCACTTCCCATTCTACCTGCAGCATTAATTCGTGGTGCAATTCCAAATACAATATCAGATGAGTTAAGTTCTTTTTGGGAAAGCCCAGCAATCTTAATGAGTGCGTTTAATCCAATATTATGTTTTTTTACAAGTCTATCCAAACCAAGACTTGCTATAATTCTATTTTCTCCCGTAAGTGGAACAATATCGGCAATAGTTCCCAGTGCAACAAGATCAATATATTTATCAACAAGTTCTTTTGTATTTATCTCTAATTTGGAATAGACCGCAACCAGAAGTTTATAAGCGACTCCAACACCTGCCAACATATTATACGGGTATTTACAATCAATTATTTTTGGATTTATGATAGCGTATGCATGTGGTAATTCTTCTTTTGGGTTATGGTGATCTGTAATAATAATATCCATTCCCAAATCATTTATTTGATCTACTTCTTCAACAGCATTGATTCCGCAATCCACACTTATTACAAGCTCTGTCTCATTTTCTTTGAGTATGTCTACACCGCTCAAAGATAATCCGTAACCATCAATCATTCTATGCGGAATATAATAATTAATTTTGGCACCTATTTTTTTAAGACCAAGAAATAATAATGCTGAAGAAGTTGTTCCATCAACATCATAATCACCATAAACAGTGATGAGTTCTTTTCTTTCTATAGCTAAGATAATCCTATCAGTTGCCTTTTCCATATCTTTGTAGAGGAACGGATCGTGCATGTTACTAAAATTTGGATGGAAGAATTCTTCAATGTCATCAATTTCGGTGAGTTCTTTTCTAATCAACATTTCTGCGATCATTTCGGGGCATTTTATGTTTTCAACTATATGTTCTTTTTTTTTCTGCAGTTCCTCAGATAGAGGTTCAGATATTTTCCACTTTTTTTGCATTTATCATCCTTTTTTTTTAATAAAAAAATAAGCGTCAAAGAAGATATTAAGCCGAATTCTGTAAATTGCCTAATAAGCAATTCAGTGTCTATTTCTCTAAACCGGATATTGCTATACCCATTGGGTTCATTACTGACCGGTTTAAGCTGCCCACCCGAGAACTTAACAAGCCGGGCCGGCTCTCATTCTCCTATTTGGCATTGCACCGGATAAGGCTTTCCTAGCTTCCCGATTCACACCGAGAACTGGTGGTCTCTTACACCACCATTTCACCTTTTCCAAACATCAAATGATATCTGGTAGTTTATTTCTGTGGAGCTGGCTTTCTGTTACCAGAACTTCCCGTTAGGAAGTATCCTGCCCTTTGGTGTTCGGACTTTCCTCCTGACCACTAAATTATGGAAATTTTTTCCACAATTTAGTGGTCAGGCAGACACTTTATCTTCTTTGACTAAACTAAATATTTTATAAATGACTTACAAGAATTCTTCCGCAACTTTCGCAATATATTATAGAATTGCCTTCTTTTATGTCAATAGCAACTTGAGGTCGAATAGTATAACCACATCCACTGCAGGCATTATTATCATTAAAAACAATAGCTTTACGATTTTTATTTTTTATTAACATTCCGTATCTGCGAATAAGCTCTCTTGGAAGATCTTTTGCCAGAAAGTTTCTCTTATTTTTTAAATCTTCGATATCTTTTTGTACTTCCTGGATTTCTTTTTCAAGCTTTTCTTCGTTAGCTTTAAGTTCATCAGAAGCTTTTTTTTGTGTTTCTCTCTCTTCATCCAGGCGTTTTTTAAGTTCAGATTCATCTTCCATTAAGTGGATCAACTCATCATCAATTTCAGAATTCTTTTTTTCTAAATGATTTATCTCACTATTAAGTGCTTTATACTCTTTATTGGTTTCAATAGTGAGGAGTTGATTTTTATATTTTGTTATTTTTGTATTATTGTTTGCAATGTCGAGTTCTCTTAATTTTTGATCTTTCAGGTTTTCATCAAGCTCACTTTTTGTGAGTTCAGTCGCTTCATTAGAATTCTTTAGAGATTGCTTTAAACTATTCAATTGCTGGGGCAATTCTTTTGTTAGAATATTTTTCTCCCCAATAACCTTATCGAATTTTTGCATTTTAATTAATGTCTCTAATTGCTTAATCATTCATACTCCTTAAATCTTTTTTTAAATAAAAAAAAGCATTTACTGCCGTAAATGCTTTTATCATTCATTCAAAAAATCTTTTTTATCTATTACTTTAATCCACAGATACTTCACTTTTCCTATACCCACTAATTATTTTTATAAACAAAAGATATTTAATGTTATAATTTGTCAACTTCATTTATCTCCAAACCGGAATCATTTACTGATATTTCAATACTATATTTTTCCTCAGAAATCTCAAGAATATCTTTCAATATCCTGATCTTTGAATTTGGATAAACTTTTCCTTCAATTGAGATTCTTAAAGAATCGGTATTATATGATTTTTCTATTTCATCCTCAAATTTGGAATGTAATTTTTTAAGTTCAGATTCATCTTCCATTAAGTGGATCAACTCATCATCAATTTCAGAA
>JAGGWC010000017.1 GCA_021157645.1 Candidatus Cloacimonadota bacterium
ATTGATATACTAATCTATTGAATCTTTTTAATTTTATAATTTTAGTCTTCTGATATTTCCTCTTGTAGCAATATCAAGTGCAGGACGTATCATTTTGATGCATCCGAAATATTACGGTTCAATCTGTAAGAATGAACCTGCAATAATGGAATTATTTTACTTAAAGTAGACCACCTTGAAAGATGGGGCTATTCAATTAAATTTATTTTTCTAATATCTCTTCTTCTAACAGTATTAAGAATTCACCTTCTAACAGGTCTTCATCTTTCCATGTGAATTCATCTTCGCAACTAATTGGAGTAATAACAGCTACCTTTAACATTGGTTCTAATACCTGGATTTTCTGGGCAGTTCCCAAATGTTTCCTGCTATGAAAATCTCCATTGAAATGAATAACTTTACGTCGTGGAGGAATGCGATGAAATTTTAAAATAGATTCTGCCATTGTATCATCTTTTATACATTGAGCTGCATATATCAAATCTAAATTCATCATCATACCTTTTGGCATTTTACTACTATGTTCCATATTACTTTTCATGGTTTGCATAAAACGAGTTTTATATTCATCTGCAAATACGATGTGCTTTTTTGCTATGAATTTCTTTTCTTCTGCAGAAAGTGAGTCAAGTGCATTCAATCCCTGTTTACTTATCATATTAGCATAACGGCGGGGAATATTGGCAGCAACAACAGGAAGTTTATTCTCTTTAGCAAACTCAATTATCGGTTTATAGTCTGTTTCATAATTTGGCCAAGGACGTGAATTTGCCAAGAAATTTTCTTCCGAAATTTTATCACTCAAAAATTGATCTAATACTGGTTGTACATCACGCTCGAACATTTCCATAGAAACTATTATGTTTTTGTTATTAGCATAAAACATTTTCAATAATTCAATTTCCAGTGAATGCAGAATTTTATTATCATGATACTCTCCAAAGAAAATTATATCATAATCACTCAATCTCTCAACCATTTCTTTTAATTCTATCTCTTTGTTTATTTTAGTATTAATGATCTTGTATTCCTGTCCAAAAACCGGTAAGATCAACATAAGCAGTAATGCTATTAGAAAAATTCTATTCATATTATTCCTCATCTTCATCAAATATCATCTGATGGTATCTGTTTAATTTTGTTCTAATTTCGTCAATATTAAGATGACGTGCCGTGCGGATAAGCTCTCTTCCTTCCGAATAAACCAGAAATGTTGGGATGGAGAAAGCCATAAAGAATCCTGCAGCTTCACCATGATCATCAAGCTCAATAAGGTTAAATACACAGCTTTTATAGCCTTTTGCCAAATCTCTTAATTTAGGTTGAAGTACTTTGCATACATTACAATCTTTAGTTGTAATATAGATAAAAGAAAATTTATCTTGTTTTAATTTTTGAAAATTCAAAATCTTATGTCCTCCTTGTTACGTTCCCAAGCAGAAGCTTGGGAACGAGAAATTATTTGAAGCTTGGGAACACCATATTTATTGAAGTCTCGCTTCCACATATTTCTTTCATTTAAAAATGGATTTGATTATAGGTTCTATATCATAAATTTCGACCGGTTTTTCTAAATAGGCAACAGGATTAATCTTCTGAGCACGTTCAAAAATAGCGATTTCATTATAGCCGGTCATAAATATTATGGGAATTTTTTGACTGTTAGTTATTGTTTTTGCTGCATCTATCCCATCGATAAAACCTGATAAGTTAATATCCATCAAAATAATATCAGGATTCTCTTCTTTTGCTTTTATGATTGCTTCTTCACCAGTCGCAACATAATTGCAGACTTCATAACCCTCTGATTCGAGCTCCATTTTCAAACATTGTGCAATAATCACTTCATTTTCTGTTATCAGGATTTTTACTTTTTTCTTCATAATTCATCCTTTTTTATCTTTACTTCTACTCTATTTTTATCTAATATTAAATTACAATCAGCATCCCTTAACAAATTGAAATCGTTTTTACCTAAAATCAAAAGCCGACTCTATGCTCAGGTGAACTCGAGTCTCACAACCTAAGTTTCTCACTCAAACTCTCCTTTTATATTGATCATCTTTGAATTTAATATGCCATTTCAAACCATTTTCTGTTTTATAAACTACTTCACCATTCAATTGGTAATCGATCAAAGAAAACATTGTATAAAGTCCCATAGAATTTGTTTTTCTCAAATCCATACCAGGTGGGATACCAACTCCGTCATCCGATAAATGGATATTGATAACTTTGTCCTTATCTTGGTTCAAGCTGATAGATAACTCACCTTCTCTTCCCTCGGGAAAAGCATGTTTGAGTGCATTAGAGATCAACTCATTTAAGATAAGACCCAGTGGAATAGCAGAATCTATTAGAATAAACACGTCGTTCAAATCCAAATTGATGTTAATTTTTTTGGATTGCGTTCCGTAACTTTGCCTAAGCAGTCTTAGCAGATCTTCTATATATTCCTTTAAATTTATATTAGAAAGATCTTTAGCTTTATATAGTTTTTGATGCACCATCGCCATTGCCTTTATCTTATTATTTAATTCCATGAAAGTAGTCTTAACAAATTCGTTATCTGTTGTCCTTGCTTGCATTTTAAGCATCGAAGATATAACCTGCATATTATTCTTCGTGCGATGATAGATTTC
>JAGGWC010000067.1 GCA_021157645.1 Candidatus Cloacimonadota bacterium
AAAAACAATACTATTTTATTCATTAATGGTATATTTTAATTATTAATATTTCTGTCAATAATTGAATATTAGTGAATGCATGGATAAAACCTTGTCAAAATTTATTCATTTTGAAATTGTAGTTACATATTAGGAGTATATTATGAAACATAAATTAATATTAATTTTATTTATAGTTTTATCAACAAACTCGTTTATAAATGCCACTAATCGTGAAATTCCAATAGAGGATTTTGAGAGCGGAGAAATATATCTAACTTCATATCCCGATCAGGATATGAATCCTGATGCATGGGAATTAACAACAGAAAACACATATAATACACTTTCTCAATATTCGTTAAAAATTTATGGGAATACTTGGAAGGTTGAACCAATAGAAGCTGTTCTCATCGATTCAAATGATGTTTGGCAAATAGCTTGTTTTATTGAAAATAAGGGTGAAATTCAGGGATTTGGTATCGGTGATGGTACAAATGAATTGTTTTACTCTTTAGATGGCTTCGAATTATTAAACATCGAAGAATGGATACCAGTTTATCAAGGTGCATTTGGTGAAGGAGAATGGAATAATTTTCAACTTCCAATTGCTGATGATTGGTTCTCATGGTATGAATATCTGCCTGAAATCACTGAACTTATTTTCATAAATGATAATGATGGAGGTAGTGGGATTGTTTATTTTGATAATATCTATGATATCACCGAAAATTTACCTGTTGCTCCTCAGGTTGAGATCAGTTATGATATTGGTTCTGTATATCGGAATTCGGATAATCTACGAAGTGTTAATGTACAATTCTATAGTGAAGTTACCGACCCTGATAGTGATGAACATACTTTTCTCTGGATGTTTGGTGATGATTCTACCAGCACTTTGCAGAATCCCGCTCATACATTTATTGTAGAAGATGATCATTCATATACAGTGCATCTGCAAGTAACAGATGAAACAAATCATCATGGTTATTCTTCGTGTCAGATAGATGTGGATGAAGGAGAAACATCATTTCCCTTAACTATAAATTTTGTGGGTGACATCATGCTAGCGCGAGGTTATGAAAATAGTATAATTCCTAATCTGGGTGTTGAGGCTATCTTTGAACCAACATTATCTATATTGGGCAATAATGCTGATATTACGGTTGCAAATCTTGAATGTCCACTAACAACCCATAATGTCCATCATCCAACTAAAACAATATATTTTAAGGGAGCTCCTGCAAATGCTGCTGGTCTTGCTTATGCAGGAATTGATCTAGTTTGTCTGGCTAATAATCATACAAGTGATTATATGCTTGAAGGAATGCAGGAAACTCAAAGCACACTCGACCAATATGGAATTCGCTATTCCGGTGCAGGAGCAGATTCTTATGAAGCATATGAACCGTTATTCTATTCTAAGAAAGGTGTGAATCTTGCTTTCTTAAGATCGAGTGACAGAACCGGACAATATAATAATTATCAACCTTATTTACAAGCTGGCTACAATAAATTCGGTTTTGCCTATATGACTCCATATTATATAATGGAACAAATTAATACAGTGCAGGATAATGCTGATCTGATAATTGTTGAAACACATTCAGGAAGTGAATATTCTATAGCTCCCGGTGCAAATTATGATTCTATTGATATTTTTGCCGGTTGGGATGAAAAGGATTTCGCTGAAGACGAAGACTATACTCCGAGAATTGATATTCCGCATATGTGGGATATTGAGATCCGTCATCATATGATAGATTCCGGGGCTGATCTGGTAATCTGCCATCATCCGCATGTTATTCAGGGTGTTGAAATTTACAATGGAAAACTCATCGCTCATTCCTTGGGTAATTTTGCTTTTGATCTTACCTATTTTGAAACATTTCCTTCTATGGTGCTTAATGCTTCAATTGAAGAAGATGGCTTTAGTGCATTCAGTATTAAACCGGTTTTCATAGATGATTTTATTCCACAAATTGCAACAGGTGATCTCGGTAAACATATATTAAATTATATCAAAATGAAATCTAAAGAACTCAATACATATCTAAGTGTTAATAATATTGAAATTAAAGCAAATGTGATTTTAGATACATTGAATATGTTAGTAGAAAATGAACAATATACGGAAAATCTTGTGTTTTCCTATACTGGAGAGGAATATATCTCACAGATAATACATCTACCTCAATGGGGGAATATCTCCAGTGTTGATATAATATCACCTGAAGAAAACTATGAGTTCCGAGTTGGGAGAGAACTTATCTGGTTTGGCAATTACGAAGATGAAGGAGCTAGCATTTGGAATGTGAATAGCAATAATGAATGGCTTGATGATAGTGAGTTTTATGAAGGTGAACGTTCTTTATGTATTCATCAGAATTCTGCCAATGGGTACAATATTATCACGAATCTGGAAAACAGAATGAAAAGAAGATCTGAGGGAAATTACTCCGTTCATGGGTTTGTTAAAACTGAGAATTGTGAAGGTGCAATGATCCAAGCTAGATTTTATAATAACAGAACTGGCGGAACATTGCTGGGACAAGACAATTTTGAACCGGTAAATGGAGATACGGATTGGACATATTATCACTCAGAAATTGATGTTCCGATTAACACAACTTACTTTGATATCATCGCAAATAATGATCCACCAATTTCAGGTGACTCTTATGCATGGTTCGATAATGTTGGATTAATAGAATGGGAAGAGTGGCAACAAAAATCTGTTTCCCCTGATGAGATTATTAATCCAAATGATTATTATTATTTGCAAATAAGAGCAGACGGAATTCCATTTAATTCTTCAGTTCAATTTACACACACGGCTTATGAAGAAAACACTGTTCACATTAGTGAAAATGAACTTCCACCCTACAATAATGCAGTTTTAAATTCCAATTATCCCAATCCTTTTAATCCACTCACAACAATTAGTTTTGCTATAAAAGATCTGGAAGGAAAAATAAATATTTCTGTTTACAATATTAGAGGACAGAAAGTTAAAATGTTAGTTAATGAGGTTCTTCCTGCGGGTGTTCATACTACAATATGGGATGGAACCAACTCTTGTGGCAAAAAAGTTTCTACGGGAATTTACTTTTATAAAATGGAATATAAAGGGAAACAAATTAACATAAAGAAATGTCTATTATTAAAATAAACTTTACAATTAAAATATAAATAAATTTTTTCTCGCTCAATGATGATTTATGGCTCATTTTTTGCTTAGTAAATACCTAAATAAAAATAAGGATTTTATATGAAAATTATTTTCACACTTTTATTATTATTAATTATTTCAGTATCGGTTGCAATCAATATGGAAGTTTCAGGTAATTCTATAATGATCACCGGTAATTTTGATACGCTTGATCTTTCTGAAAAAAGTTCAGAAAATCATACATTTACGCATATAAAAATTAATGACTGTGTTACATCAGGAAGAATTGGAGAACCAGAATTACCAGTTTACTCACGATTTATTAATCTTCCAAATCAAGGAAATTATATTTTGGATAAAATTTTATATGATGAGAGGATAATAGATATTGATCATGCAATTTTACCTTCCGGCTTTAGTGTTGAAAGTGAATTAATTAGTGCTGAATACCAAAGAGATGAATGGTTACCTTCAAATATCGTTTCCATTTCCGATCCGAATATCATGGGTGCGTACCGATTCTCACAGGTTGTAGTTTCACCTATACAATATAATCCTGTTAAAAAGAAAATAAGAATATTAGAAAATTTTCAAATCGAACTTATTTTGGATGAAACTGATACAAAAAATCCAAAGACAAGACAGAACAAAATAAATTCATTTTCCAAAATTGCAGGATCAATTTTAAATGAAAATTTAATTAATAGATCGGAGCAAAATGGGAAATACCTTTTTATAGTTCAAGATAATATCGCATCTTTATTAGATCCACTGTTGCGTTGGAAAGAAAAACTTGGTTATAAAACAAGAGTTGCAACTATATCTGAAACTGGTAACACTTCGAGTGCTATTAAGAATTTTATTCAGAATGCATATGATAATTGGGAAATTCCTCCTGAATATGTTGTATTGGTAGGTGATGTAGATGGTTCTATTGTTGTACCTGCCTTCTATGTAGAGGGTTATTATACTCCATGGGATGTAAGTGATCATAGTTATTCTCTTTTAGAAGGAGATGATTATTTCCCTGATCTGTTTGTGGGACGTTTTTCTATTCGTTCACAAATGGAATTAAATACTATAATAAGCAAAATAATAAATTATGAAAGTGATCCTTTAATTGAAGATGATTGGCAAAATAAAGCTCTAATGACAGGTGTTGTTGTTGACTGGTGGAATTACTATTCCGGAAGAGAAACTGTGATGGAATGTCGAGATAAATTGCTTGATTTTGAATTTACAGTAGTTGATACATTTATAACCCCATATCAAAATAATATGAGTACTCTTATAAATATGATTAATGGAGGTTATACATTCGTAAATTATCGTGGATACGGAGGTCCTGAATACTGGTGGGGAAATTATGGCGATTTATTTAATATAAATGGTATTAATTCTTTAAGTAATGGATTTAAGTTGCCAATGGTTACAGGTATTGTATGTGGTGGTGCCGATTTTGCAAGTTCTTCTTATCCCTCTTGTTTTGGAGAAACTTGGCTTAAAGCTGGTTCACCTACATCACCCAAGGGAGCAATTGGCTTTATAGGACCAAGTGAACACGATACAAAGACCTGGTTCAACAATACAATTGATATGGGAATATATCATGGCATTACTCAAGAAGGAATAACTCGATGTGGTGAAATGATGCTTAGTGGAAAGATGGCAGCTTACAACAATTTCCCATATTGTCATGCCTGGGGCAATTCATTGAATTCAGATCAATTCTATTTTTATGTATATAATCTTCTGGGTGATCCCGGATTGCAGGTTCTTACTGACACTCCTGAAGTATTTGAAATGACATTTCAGGAAGAAATTTCATCAGGTTCGAATTTCATTGAAGTTCAAATAGATATTGGGGAACGTGAAAAATCTGGGTTTACAATTGCCATTACAAATTCCGATAGCCTTGTTACAATTGGAATTTCTAATGAATTAGGAATTGCAAACATTCCAATAGAACTTGTAGCAGGAACTTATGAGATAACAGCATCTAAATATCAATTAATTCCAGTAACTACGGAATTAACAGTTGTTGATGAAGATATTGTTAGGCTTGATGAATATACTTGTTCGGATATTGTGTCTGGCGAAATAGTAAATATAAGTACAACTATACAAAATTCCAGTAACATAATGGCAAATAATCTTGAATTTGAAATATCCTCCGGAGATGAGTTTATTACCATTATATCGGGGCTGAATACTTTAACTTCGTTAGCTGTAGGTGAATTCACAACTTGCAATTTTGAAATTGAATTGGATAATTTGTGGCGAGATGGAATTCAGGGTGAAATCTTCTTAAATATTTTATCTGATATTGGTGAAAATACATTCTATATGCCAGTTGAGATTACATCACCGCAATTCACGATTTCAAACCTTATTGTAGATGGACATAATGGGTATATGATGCAAAATTCTAGTTCCAGTTTCGATCTTGAACTTTTAAATAGTGGTAATTATGATGCCGGAGAAACAACTATTGAACTTATTGCAGTATCTGACAATTATACTATATTAAACAATAACACAACCTGTTCTTCTTTGTTAATGGAAGAAACCGGACTTACTGAATCTTCCTTTGAGATAGAAGTTAATGATGCTATTTCAGGTGAACTGGCAAAATTCAAATTCGAAATTTCCAATAACGGTGATGTGGTACAAGAAATTGAATACTCATACCCAATTGGAATAATATGTGAAGAAAGTCCCACTTTCTGTGATCAAGGTTATATTGCTATAGAATCTTCTGATGTGGGTAATTTCTCTGCTCCAGTTTATGATTGGATAGAGATTGATCCTTCTTATGGAGGACAGGGAACTGTAGTGCAGGGTGGGCATGTAACAGGGGATGATGGTTTTACTAAAACTCTCAACCTACCTTTTGATTTTCAATACTTCGGGATAATATATGAAAAAATATCAGTATGTTCCAATGGTTGGATATCAATGGGAGAAACCGATCTTGTCTTCTTCAGAAATAAAAACATTCCATCTGGAGTCGGTTCAAAAGCAATGATCGCACCTTTCTGGGATAATCTAACAAATTGTTCAATTTATTCCCACTATGACGCTACTGAAAATATTTTTATTATTGAATGGTCTAATTGCAGAAATTATAACAGCTATTCTTTTGAAACTTTCCAAGTTATCTTTTATGATCCAATTTATTATCCAAGTATAAACGGTAATGGTGACATTCTATTTCAATACAAAGTTATTTATAATAATGATTATAGTAATAATTACGCAACTATTGGAATTGAAAACGAAACCCAGACGGATGGATTACTGATCACTTTTGCAAATATTTATCCACCGACAGTTCATACAATCGAATCTGAAACAGCTATTTTGTTCACATCTAATGAGGAATCTTATGTTTATGAAGAGAATGGATTAATAATAAATTCACCTAAACTATATCAAAACTATCCCAATCCCTTTAATCCAATAACAATAATATCATTTAGTTTAACCACGGATATTTCAGAGAACACTGAGTTGATAATTTACAATATTAAAGGGCAGAAGATAAAGAAATTAGAAATTAGGAATTTGAAATTAGGAATTAATAATGTAGTATGGAATGGAACAGATAATAATGACCGGCCTGTTTCTTCAGGTGTTTATTTCTATAAATTAGTTGCTGGTAATAAAACAATAGCTACTCGAAAATGTTTACTTTTAAAATAGAAAAGAGATAAAAAAATAATAATGTAATGTCACTCTGAGCGGAGTCGAAGAGAATTATATGATACTAATTTATTTACTCCCAGTCCTTCGCCTACACTCAGGATGACACAAGCTGGGAGTAAACAATATCACTTAATTTGGGGTGAATCA
>JAGGWC010000053.1 GCA_021157645.1 Candidatus Cloacimonadota bacterium
TAAGTTGTCAAGATTGTAATGATACAATTAATCACAAAAGCAGTGCTCTTGTCGCTTGGGTACCCAAGAATGTTCAGGCAGCTATTTCCGCAAACAGTAGTATTGAAGTAACTGGCCACGCAACTGTTATCGGTAACATTATTCAAAACAGTGATCCCCCATTATCTTTTGAAGAAGTGTTTAACGGAATTACAAAAGAACTGATGGAAACAACTATGGCTGATATTGTTTTAACTAATCCAGGAAACAATCCTCCCTGCCTGGATAGTCTGGGTATAATTTGGATTAATGGTAATTTGAAGGTAACTAATGATGGTTGGGATGAAAGTGGGATACTTGTAGTTAATGGTGATGCAACTTTTCAAGGCGGTTCTTTTAGTGGAATAATGTGGATTATCGGAGATTTATACATCAACGGTAATAATGGTTTTGAGGGAGCAATTTATGTTGAAGGTGGAATTGATATAGAGGGAGACCCTCTTATCGTTTCTGGCAACAGTGAGACCATTTTTGATTTAGGTGCAATAAAAGCTGCATTTGCTGCAATTGGTCTGGGAATAGATTATGAACTCAAAATTGTTAGTTTGTTTGAAGATTATGATCTATAAAAAATAATTTGGAGATAAAATGAATGAGAATAACTCTATTAATCACGAAATAGAAACCTATAAATGGTGGTCAAAAATACGCTGGTTTATTGTAATAATACTATTTGCTATTGGTACATTGCGCATTACTCAGATGGATCAAACTTATCCAATAATTGTTTTTTTTATTACATTTTTAGGAATATGTATTTTAAATGTTTTATTCCATCTCCAAATCGTAAAGACAAATGTTCTTTTTATTACTTTGCAAATAATATTTGATATTTTATTCGCTACTGTCGTAGTTCATTTTACTGGAGGACTTGAAAGTTATTTTGTATGGATATATCTACTTGCTGTTATTACTGCAAGTATTGCTATTGAAAATTCTGGAGGTATTCTTGCTGCAATGATAGGCAGCATGTCTTTGTTGGTACTTATTTTAATGTATAACTTTGGCGGATTAATTCCAATTGATGGGAATCAATTTGTTGCAGATGTTCCGACTCAAACCATTTTCTTCATTTCATACACCGCTCTCTTCGCTGGTATAGCCCTCATTTCGAGCTTTATAGGTAAAATATTAAAACAGTATTCTACATCTACAAAAAGATATACAGAGTTTTTGGCTAGTCAGGAAACTGAGCTTTCTGAAAAAGAGAAAAAATTGCTGAAAAATAAAGAACTTATAATTAAATATCAGGAAGTTGTGCATGAATCTGCAAAAATTTCTGGTTTGGATCACGATCTAAACAATCCTCTCACCATAATTTCTCTCTCTATACGCAGGATAATTAATGCTGCTCATAAATATAACGATGAAAAATTAGAAAAATCCGGTGACCAAATGACCGAAGCAATAAATAAAATTAATGAGATATTATTAGCATTTAATAAATTAAAGACTCTGGGCCTTATCCAAGAAGAACGCAATAAACAATAAGGATATATTATGAAAAAGCATATTTTAATAGTTGATGATGAACAGACAATTCGAGAATTATGTAAAGAACTTCTTCAAGATGAAGGTTATAAAGTAACCCTTGCTGTGGATGGGCAAGATGCCCTTGATAAAATGGATTACGAAATATTTGATCTATTTCTATTAGATATGGCAATGCCGCGGTTAGGTGGATTAGAACTTATGAGAATGGTCAAAATAAAGCAACCACTTGCTGTAATAGTGATCCTGACAGGTTTCTCCAGTATTGATGGAGCGGTACAAGCTGTACATGCTGGCGCATTTCAATATCTTTCTAAACCAATCAATTCAGAAAAACTCTTTGAAGTTGTAAAAGCTGGATGCAAACATTCAGAAGACCTCTATGGACCGTTACAAAAAGCTTTTGAACCAGAAACAGATGCCATCCAAAAAGATGAACCCATCATGCTTCATGGATTTTCTCCTGAAGATAAAACCGAATTTATTAATTTAGGAAGAATAAAAAATTATGAGATAGGTGATGCAATTCCATTTGGTAATGATGATTCCAATTCGATTATTATTATTGATAGTGGTGAAGTCTCTGTTTGGCTTAGTAATACTATCATCGATTATTTACAAAAATTAGATTCTATAGGAGAGGAAAGCATTATTCTTTCAGGATCTACGGATATTTCATTGCGTGCAGAAACAGCTGTAAAACTAAGACATTTCAGCAGAAAAAAAATATTAGATTTCTTTGCTTATAAAGGTGATAAATTGCTGAAACGTTTCATGATCAATCTTTTAAATAGCACTTTTTTCAAATGGCGAAAAGCTGCTCAAAGAATCATTATGTTAAAACTTGTTTCTTGAGATAGACTCCAGCAGAGTTAAATATTCTTGACATCATAATGAAAAAATGCACTTATTGGCATTATAATAAATAGTTTAGTAGATTATGGGGATTTTATGAATTTATCATTTTTATCTGAGATGCAAGTTACACTAAGCGAGTATATCACAGGTAAACAAAGATTTCAGAATATCAATAAAATGATTATGTTCAATTCTGCATGGAAAGAAGAAGCTTTTGAATGTTTACGAGATCTTATGATTCATATGCGAGAAATTAAAGCTTCTGATATAGATATTGGCGGACCGGGATCAAAAAATAAAATTTGGTTCAGGGTTTATGGTATCAAAAAACCTTCTGATGATCTACCCAGTTTCAAACAAGATGAAATTACTGCTATTTTGTTAAGTATTTTAACTGATGACCAAAAAGTAATGTTATTTAATAATAAGAATGTTGATATTTCATTAGGATTAGTTCTTAAAAAAGGAGAACGACCAAATCGCTTTCGTGGCGATATTTATTATGAGAGCAATACTTTAGCTGCAAATTTTCGTAGAGTTAATCAAGAAATTTTTAGTATGGAACAATTAGATTTCCCTGAAATAATCGAAAAACGATTCAATCTTAATTTTGAAAAATCCGGACTGTTCCTTGTAACAGGGATTACTGGTTCGGGTAAAAGCAGTACTTTAGATTCCATTGTAGACATGAACAATAGGACAAATCAAGCTCATATTGTGATAATTGGAAACCCTATTGAATACATACATCAATCCATTAAATCAATAGTAAGACATAGAGAAGTCGGTGAAGATGTAACAACTTTTCAAGAAGGAACTATTCAAGCATTGAGACAAGATCCTGATATCATTGTTGTTGGAGAGATGCGTGATCCAGGGACAATTGCAACAGTTTTGGAAGCAACTGATAGTGGACATAAGGTTTTCTCTACATTACATACAAGCTCTGCGATAGACAGCCTCCACCGTATTGTTGCTGAATTTCCACCTATTGAACAAGAGCGTGTGAGATACAGGTTGGCAGATACATTAAAAGTAATTGTCTCGCAAAAGCTTGTTCCAGATAAATTTGGCAAACTTGTTATGATTAAAGAAGTACTCTCTGTAAATTCATCAGTCCAAGCTGCCATTAAAAATAACAATCTTGGTGAGATATATCAAATGATAACTGAAGGTAAGAAAAGTGGAATGTTAACATTGGAACAAGATCTTTTTACATTTTATAAAAAAGGTATTATTATGAAGGAAGTAGCTATGAATTATGCAAATAATAAGAAACGTATAACCCAATTGTTAGCCTATTCTGCTTGAGAGATAAAATTATGGCTAAAAATAAAAAGAAACTAGCATTTGGAATATTTAGAGATGGGCTGAAAATAAAAATTGCACAGCTTACTCTAGAAAATGGTATAATAACGATACAAAGACTGGAAGAAACTACTTTATCTTCTGCCCTATCTATTAAGGAATCGGAAGAGAACGGGGAAACAGTTCTTCCTTTAGGACAACAAGAGAATGAGATTATTATCCCAGAATTATCTGATGGTGAAGAAAAAGCATTTTCACTACCTGAAATTTCTGACCTTGATGGTAGTGATAATTTCGATAATTCTCCAACAGACAGTATTTTACCAGGTTTACAAGAACTGCAAAATTTCCTCCAGGAATTTCCTCTCGAAAGAGGAAAAATATCTTTCAATGCAGATAATGATCAGATTTCATATTTTCTATTTGATTCTTCTTTTGGAACGAAAAATCTCCGTAATCGACTTCTAAACGAATTGTTATCAAAAAAAGAAATAAAAGCTAAAAACTATAGTTTCGATTTTATTCTAAATCCTGATAAATCTGGGCTTGCTTTTGTACATAAAGGTAATTTCAATATTTTCCATGCATTAAGAGATATAAATTTGAATCTTTCTAAGAAAAGATATTTTTATAGTTATATCGATACTAATGAAATATCATTGATTAACATTGTTAATCATAATTACGATTTTTCTGAAGATGATTATGTACTGATTTTATATATAGGATTTGATTACAAGATTGGTATAATTTTGAAAAACGGTATGTATGTCAGGTCATTCCCTATTATAGTTCCTGATACTGATGAAGTGTCTATAAGAGAGACTATCTATTCAAAAATTCTTCTTGAACAAGATACTTTTAATATCACAATTAACAATATTCTTTTTGCAGGTGATCATATTACCGATGAAGATTTAAAATATTTCCGTTCTGTTGCTCAAAAAAATGATAATATAACAAGACTCGATCATAAGCAGTTGACTGTTCAAAAAGGAATGGAAAATGAGATCACACTTGAGGAAATTGCCAAATATGCTATTCCAATTGAATTAGCATATAAAACTTTAGATGTAAAGAAAAAGAATAGAAAAACTAATAACACAAATCTATTACCGAACAAAGTAATTGAAAATCAGAAACATTTTAAAATTGTCTGGCACGGTTTTTTGGTTCTATTTGCCATTTTCTATTTTGCGTTTGCTGGAACTATTAAAAACCTCGAATTAAAACGAGATATTGTAAATTATGAGAAACAAAATTATCAGATCGAACAAGAATTCATAAAAAATACTGAACTTGTAAGAAAACTTAATGAAATTAAAGTTAAAATAAATAAACTCGAAGAAGACATGATTAAAGTAGAAGAAATCACAGGAAATAAAAATCAATGGAATTATATTCTTGATGTATTTTCCAAATCACTTAGTAAAAACAGATTGAGCTGGCTCAATAGTATATCAAGTACTGATCAGGGTTTTAAAATCGAAGGATACACAACAAATCGGCATGCAATAATTGTTTTTTCTGAACTTTTCCCAGAAAGTAATATCACAAATATATCAATGAATGATGATGATGAAAACGAAATTACAATTTGGAAATTTAATATTACCAGTAACTACCCTGATTATAAATCTTTAACATCTCCTGAAAAAGAAAAGAGTAACCTGGAAAAACCGGAAGAAAAAACAGAAACGGAAAAAATAACTATAGAAGAAGTTGTAGAAAAACCTGAGACAGTAATAATTACGGCAACTCCTGAAGAAATAAGCAAAAAATACAATACTATACTTTCATTGTATTTTTCAGGAAAAATCGATGATGCATACAACCAATTCAGTGAATTTGTAAAAGATAATCCCCAGCACAAAATGGCATATAATGCAAAATATCTTATTGGTGAGTGTTTATACCATAAGAGTCGTTATGCTGAAGCAAAAAAAATCTTTGAAATGATTTATAAGCAAAACGGAAATAAAATACCAGATGCACTAATGATGCTAGGACATTGCAGTGTAAAAGAAAATGATCTTGAATCAGCAGTACAGTATTGGAACACTCTTATTAAGGAATATCCTGACAATAATTTATCAAAGATAGCACAAAAAAAGATAATGGATATAAAAGGTATTGAAAAATGAATTATGCTTTAAGAAATACAGTTATTTTATCGATCTTGTTAGTTCTGGTAGTTCTAGGATTTCTACTAGGAAATTCTGTTAGTGTTCGAAAACTCAATGATAGCAGAACGTTGTATGAGAATAATCAAAAAAAATTAGATGATCTGGTTGCTGCAAACCCCGATATGAATGATCGAGATATTTTTATTAAAAAATTAGAAGACCTTGAAATTAAAGCTCAAAGAGAAAGTAAACTTATACCCATTGAAGATAATCCAACAATAACCTATAAATATCTGCTTGATATTTGTGATAACTTCTGCCAAGATTTTAAATTTAACTTTGTCTTTAATAATCTTTCTGTAAACGAAGATATCAATTTTAATAAATACACAATTACTGGGAATGTGCCAATACGTTCTTTATATTCATTTATTTATCAGTTTGAAAAACAATATATGCTATATATTATCGAGTCTATAAAAATTGTTGAAGAGATGGAAGAAGGAGTTTTATCAAACAACGTTAATTTTACAATAGTTTTTAATGCATACTTTCAAGAATCAATCCATGAAATTGGTAAAATTCCATTTAGAAAATTGAAATATAAAAATTTAGAATACAGTCCCTTCTATTCTAGAATACATCTTCCTTTACCAGATGAACTGGAAAAAGGATTCTTAGATACTAGTTCTGCAGGAATAATTGGCTTATCTGCAAATAAAGTATTTATGAAAGACAAAACTGGCAAAGTACACAAACTTAAATTAGGTGATAGAGTGGCTTATGGAACTCTTAAATCAATCAATTGGAAAGAACATTATGCAGTATTTCAATTGAATGAAATTGGCATAATTAAAGATAGAAAGATTTATTTGAATGAATTAAAAGAGGAATCAAAATGAAAAAATTAATTAGTATTCTTATTCTCCTGTGTTTTGTTCTTACCTTATTTAGTCAGGAACAAAACATCAAAAAAATCACAGAAGAAGAAATGATCACAATCTCCCGTGAAACAAATTTTGCAGCTGCTATTAAAGCTATAGAATATCTTTCCTTAGAAGATGTAGGAAAAAATATTGTGAATACCAGTAGACTCAACAACCCGATAGGAATACCTATTAAAAGCCTTTACTGGCGAGATGCACTAGATCTATTGACTAAAATTAATAACATTGTTTTAGTAGAAAATCCAGCATCTTTTCTTATCAAAGATGTTGAAACAATCAAGGATAAATCAATCGAACAAGTTGTAACAATGGTTACAAAACAAGTACGGATAAGTTCCATCTTTTTTAAGGCTGATAAAGCTCTTACGCGAGATGTTGGAATTGATTGGACTACTCTCATCGGCGGAAATGTGGACGCTGAAGTATCTCTAAATACATCAAGTAGTATATCATCAGATATTTTTAGTGCAAGTTTACAAAAAAATTTTCAAACAGGTGATATCACAATTAATCTGGAAACATTACTTAATATTATTGAAGCTAACCAGAGGGGTACTATAATTGCCAAACCAAGTGTAACTGTATTATCTAAGAAAAAAGGTTTTATCCAGGTTGGACAGGACTTCTCAATTAAAACACTGGATCAATCCGGAAATACTGTTGAACAATTTTTTGAAACCGGTATTATAATGGAAGTAACTCCAGAAGTAATAATTGATGATAATAAGGAAGTAATTTATCTTACCATTGAAGTTGAAAAAAGCTCCGCAATACCAGGTGCTCTCTCAACAATTATTGATAAAAGCAAATCTAATACAGAAGTCATATTATTTGATGGTGAAGAAACTGTAATAGGAGGACTTTACGATACAGATATTAAAAAAGGCCGTGGCGGAATACCAATTTTAAAAGATCTTCCATGGTGGTTCTTTGGTTTAAAATATCTTTTTGGATATGAAACAAATTCAGTTGTTGAAAGAGAAATGATCGTCATTCTCAAAGCCGAGATTGTAGATAACACAGATAAAAGAAAAACAGTTTCAGAATCAACTAAAGATCAGATAAAACGAGAAAGAGAAGATGTGAAGAATGCTAAAAAATTATTTTTAGAAGAATAATTTATTAAGATAAAATGAAAAGACCGATTCTAACGAACCGGTCTTTTTTTTATTTCAGTAATTTTCTCAATAATAATACAAATTCTTCAATATCCTTTATTTGTGTATCAAACGATGTCATCCATCTAACTTCAGACCTATTCTCGTCCCACATATAAAAGAAAAATTCTTTCTGTAATTTAGGAATTATTTCAGAAGGAACAATTGCAAAAATACCATTTGCTTCCACTTTCTGAGTTATTTGTATTTGTGAAATTTCTGCAACAGCCTCAGCCAGAATCTTTGCCATTTTATTTGCATGTTCAGCATTTTTCTTCCAGAGATCATTAGAAAAAAGTGCTTCAAATTGCACTGCCATGAATCTCATTTTAGATGCCAACTGCATTCCTTGTTTACGGTAATATTTAAAATTTTCTGATGTTTCCTGATTGAAAAAAATTATTGCTTCAGCATTCATTGCACCATTCTTTGTTAAACCCAAAGAAAGAACATCAACACCAACATCTGCAGTAATTTCACGTAGATCCCTATCCAAACTTACTGCTGCATTACAAAGTCTGGCTCCATCCATATGAACGAACATTGCATTCTTATGTGCATAACTGGTAATCTCTTTTATCTCGTTCGGAGTATAAACTGTACCCATCTCTGTAACTTGTGCAATTGATATAATTTTTGGTTGGGAATGATGTTCAAATCCAAAATCATGCATATGATATTCTATCTTTTCAATTGTAAGTTTGCCATTTTCGGTTGGAACAGAAAGCAGTTTGCATCCAGTGAACTTTTCAGGTGCTCCACACTCATCAACATTTATGTGAGCTGTCTCTGCACAGATAATTGAGTTATATGACTCAGTTAACATCTTTAATGCTAGCACATTTGAACCGGTTCCATTGAATGTAAAGTAGACATCAATATCCTCTCCAAAATGCTCTTTGATCTTAACGATTGCACTTTGTGTATAAATATCATCTCCATAGGCAATGCAATGCCCAACATTTGCTTCTTGCATTGCCTTTAAAATATCGGGATGAATTCCAGAATTATTATCACTGGCAAAACCACGCTTCAGTTCATCTTTCATAACTTTTCCTCTTCTGTGTATTTAAACTTTTATTAATATATCTTATATTTTTGTCAAACCACAAATAAAAAAAGCACCGCTAAATTGCGGTGCTTATACAATTATAAAATATTTTTTTTAGAACCACTTCTTCTGGTTTTGTACATATATATCATCAAAGTCTTCATCTGACTTAGTTAAATATAATATTCCCTCAATAAGGCCAATTAGACCCATAATTCCAGTCACTGCACCAAAAGTGAGAAATCCCCCGATAATTGAGAGTAAGAGCATAATAACAGCAGGAACAGGATAACCTAAATAGAATTTATGAATACCAAGATATCCTAAGAAAATTCCTAACAATCCAGCAACTAATTTACTTTTAGCTCCTTTTCCCATAGATGATTTTAATTTTACGCCACATTTTGTACATACTTCTTGATTTTCTTTTGTCTCTGCACCACAATTCTGACAAAATTTTTTTCCCATTAATGGTTTCATGCCACAATTTACACAAACTTCTGCATTTTCAGGAACTTCTTTCCCACAATTTCTACAAAACATATTTTCTTCCTCCTTTTTTGTTTAGACATAAAGTAGATTACAAATCTACAGTGTCAAGAGTTTTACTCAGGTTAATTGATATTTATGAATAAATACTTTTATTATCATTTTATTTATATTATTAATTATAGTTTTACGAAATAAAATAAATGATATCCATATGAATAAATAATCCCCGAGGCAAGCGTCGAGGAATTCTGTTGATTAAAGTAATCTATTGAAAATTATCATATAGAATAGTAAAAACTGTGGCACCAAAAACAACTGATATCAATACGAAAATACCAATAAAAATAGCACTCCAAATTAATTGTGCTTTTGCCCAATTTGCTTTACTTGGATTTGAGCTACTGTCAAATGCCCAAACAAACAGCATAATAAGACCAATTATTGGTATCATTGTAACCAATAAAGTACCCACCCAATCTCCAGTTTTAACAGCATAATTCTCTTGATTCTCCATGAATATTCTCCTTTTTGATATTTTTCTACTTATAAGTTTTCCAATTCTACTTTATTTTCTGCTAATTATACAGAATTCATTAATAAAACAATTAGTAAATTTGTGTTTTGCAATGTCAAGAATTTTACTTAGGTTAAATATTATTAGCAACTAAATTCCCTTAATTATTGTATATTATCCTTTAAGCTAAATATTCTATTGACATTTTAACTATTTAGTTAATTTTTGTATTATAAGAAAATGGGATAACGGAGAATGGTGACGGAAAACAATTTATTAAATCATAGAATAGATGATACTATCTCAAATCTATTTCATTGTAAAATATATACTTTTCTTCCACGTCCTTTTATTAGAGATGATGAATGCATTAATAAAATGGGATCACATAAAATCACTTATGCTTCTGCAGGCATTAAAAAACCATGGCAAATGAAGAGAGAGAGAACCTTACTCCCAGTTATACAACAAGTTGAGAACAAATTCCGGTGGTAAAAGCGATATGAATAGGGCAAGAAAGATCATTCATGTGGATATGGACGCTTTTTTTGCAGCAGTATATGTTCGAGATCATCCAGAAGTTAAAGGTAAACCGGTAATTTGTGGAGGACCAGCAAACAGCAGGGGTGTAGTTTCTACCTGCAATTACGAAGCCCGAAAATATGGAATTCATTCTGCTATGCCTAGTTTTAAAGCCCACAAATTGTGTCCAAATGGTATTTTTGTAAAACCCGAATTTGATGCAATCCGAGAAGCTTCCAAAATCGCAAGGGAGATATTTTATGAATATTCTGATCTAGTAGAACCAGTTTCAATTGATGAAGCATATATTGATGTTACAGAGAATAAAAAAAAACATTGTATCAGCTACTCAGATCGCTATCGAGATTAGAAGAAAGATATTTAATAAAACCAGACTCACAGCTTCAGCAGGAGTTTCCTATAATAAATTTTTGGCAAAAATAGCTTCCGATATGAATAAACCAGACGGATTGATGGTCGTAACTCCCTTAAAAGCAAGACAAGTATTGGAGGAACTTCCTATTGGAAAATTTCATGGAATTGGAAAAGTAAGCGAAAAGAGAATGAATATGCTGGGCATAAGAACTGGTAAAGACCTGAAAGAGCGAACATTAAAAGAATTGATGAAACATTTTGGGAAGGTTGGAAGTTATTATTACGGCATTGTACGCGGAATTGATGATCGAGAAGTAATAACAGATAGAATTAGAAAATCTTTAGGACATGAATGTACATTTGCAAAGGATATAAGTGATGTAAATAAAATGGTGGAGATTCTTATTAAGCTTGGTGATAAAATAAGCAAACAGATGCAGGGAAAAGAATTTAAAGCTAAAACTTTGACATTAAAAATTAAGTATGCAAATTTCGATCTTGTGA
>JAGGWC010000055.1 GCA_021157645.1 Candidatus Cloacimonadota bacterium
ACCCTATCTTGCTTTCACAATTTACAGGTGGGATATCAATGTCCGCATGGCAACTATCGTCGGTTTTGTTGGTGGTGGTGGAATTGGACTTCTTCTTCTTCAACAGCAGCAGCTTTTACGCTGGCAAAATGTAGGAATGATTATCTGGTTAATAGCTATTGTTGTTTGGATAATGGATATGGTGAGTGCGAAAGTAAGGGAGAGATTGCAGGAGATGTAACTCAAAGCTTCTGCTTTGAGAAAGACAAAAGATCAAAGAAAGATAGTGGTTAATAAATATGAAATATAAAGCTGTAATATTCGATCTGGATGGAACACTTGTCGATTCAATGGGGATTTGGATTCAAATTGACAAAGAGTATTTGGAAAAACGCAACATCCCTGTTCCTGATAATCTTTTTAAAGATGTGAAAACAGGTAACAGTTTCAATGAGATCTGCCAGTATTTCAAAGACAAATTCAATTTACCAGATACTATTAAAGAAATCGGAGAAGAGTGGACAAGCACGGTAGAAGAACATTATAAAACAGATATTAAATTAAATGACGGAGCAGAAGAATTAATTAAGTATTTGTATGACCAAAATGTAAAAATGGCAATTGGGACTAGTAATACAAAATACCTGGCTGAAACTGTTCTTAAGGCAAATGGAGTGTTACAATATTTTGACACCATCATTGCCGGATGTGAAGAAATTAAAGGCAAACCATTTCCTGATATTTTCCTGAAAGCTGCTGAAGAATTGGGGATTGATCCCAAAAATTGCCTGGTGATCGAAGATACAATTCATGGTGTTCGAGCGGCTCATAAAGCAGAAATGGATGCTTTTGCTATATTTGATGATAACGACACACATGATATTGAAAAATTAAAATTGGAAGCAGATTTCTATGCGGAAAATTGCTGGGAAATCCTGGAGGAATTAAGCTAAATTCAATAATAGCATTGTTACAAGTACTTAAATTATTGAAAAAGAAAAATATAGCCATTTGAATATATAAAGCTATCTTATTAAAAAAAATAAAAAATTAGGAAAATTATGCAATTTGAAGATCTGAAAATTATCGAGCCAATTCTAAAGGCTCTAAGAAAACAAAATTATATCAAACCGACCTCAATACAGGCAAAAGCAATACCGCTCATTCAAAAAAGAAATGATGTTTTGGGGAGTGCACAAACCGGAACTGGCAAAACAGCAGCTTTTGCTATTCCAATTCTGCAGCACTTGTTTCTGGATTCTCATCGGAATAAAAAATCACTAAAAATTTTGTCATTAATCATAACTCCTACCCGTGAATTAGCGATTCAGATTGGAGATAGTTTTTCTACTTACGGAAAATACACTGGCATCAAAAATACGGTTGTTTTTGGAGGGGTGAAACAAGGAACACAAACTACAGCTCTCAGGCATGGAGTTGATATTTTGGTGGCTACTCCCGGCAGACTTTTGGACCTGATGAATCAAGGCTTTATCAATTTGAAAGATGTAGAGTATTTTGTACTGGATGAAGCTGACCGGATGCTTGATATGGGTTTTATTAATGATATACGCAAGATTATCGCCAAACTACCTATCAAACGTCAGTCTCTGTTTTTCTCGGCAACCATGCCGGAAAGCATTGTAAAACTTTCCAGAAAAATTCTGAATAATCCTGTAAAAGTTGATGTCAGTCCGATTTCCTCTACTGCTGAAACAATCCAGCAATACTTGTATTACACTAATAAAAAAGACAAAAAAAATCTGTTGATCCACATCCTTAGAGATGAAAAGATAGATCAGGTTTTGCTGTTTTCCCGAACCAAACATGGAGCCGACAAAATTGCCCGTTATCTGAAAAAATTCAAGATCAGAGCTGCTGCAATTCATGGCGACAAAGCTCAGAATAACCGGCAAAAAACTTTAACTCAATTCAAAGCCAGAGAGCTTCGGGTGCTGGTTGCTACTGATATTGCAGCCCGTGGTATCGATATCGATAAACTGAAATATGTTATTAACTTTGATATTCCTAATATTGCCGAAACATACGTTCATAGAATTGGCCGATCGGGCAGGGCGGGAGAAGATGGTAATGCTATTTCTCTTTGTGAACCGGAAGAAAATGTCTACATCAAAGATATTGAAAAATTGATAAAACTAAAAATAAAAGTTGTAGTTAACAATCCTTTCCCACAAACAGATAAAGCTATGACTAAAACAGAAAAAAAAGAATGGGAAAAAGAAAAGCAGAAACGGAAACAAGAATTCTTTGCAAACAGAAAAAGGAAACAGAATGGTGCTAAAACTTCTAAGTTTTCTAAGAGAAAATGATGAAAGCAAGAATATGTGTTTTTTCGTAATTAGATAAATAAAATCGTCTTTACTATGTTAACCTTGAAAACATTTCTTTCAAGATTCCTGACTGTTAAACATTTTTTAAGGTTTTTTTCAACTCAACTCTGAATCCGGCAGTTGCTGGATCATAATATCCAAAATTTTCCCCTTATCTCTAAATCTGAATATTTTGTGTCAAAATAAAAACTATACAATAAATAAATTTAAATTTGCTTCTTGGCAGAAAAGCCTTAACTTAATTTAGATACCCCCATAGGGTATAATATTGGAGGTAAATTATGTTAGATAAAGCTCATTGTCACGTTAATACTTCTCATCATTCCGAGGAGTTTAAAAAATCAATGAAAAACAGATTGAATCGTATTGAAGGGCAGATTCGCGGTATTAATCGTATGATACAGGAAGATGTGTATTGTGATGATATCCTAAATCAGATGGCTGCGGTTCAAAGTGCACTTATTTCTGCAGGGGAGAGATTGTTGGATGCTCATATTAAAAGTTGTGTTGTAGAACAGATACAAGATGGACAATTGGATGTTTTAGAAGAATTGATGACAACAATTCGAAGGTTGATAAGGTAACAAAAATATGAAATTATTAAGTGAAATATTCAGTACATACATTAGCATTGCTCCATATCTATTTTTAGGATTGGTTTTTGCGGGTTTGCTTCATGTAGTATTCAAAAAAGATTTTGTAGCAAAACATCTGGGTAAGAACAATTTCTTCTCGGTTATAAAGGCTGCAATTTTGGGAGTCCCACTTCCGCTCTGTTCATGTGGTGTAATTCCCACAGCACTTTTTTTAAGAAAGAAAAAAGCATCGAAAGGTGCAACTCTTTCCTTCCTGATCTCAACTCCGCAAACTGGTGTGGATAGTATAATTGCGACTTATGGGATGATGGGACCTATCTTTGCAATTTTTCGACCGATAGCTGCTTTTATAACTGGTATTGTGGGCGGACTTATAACTAATTTCGTCGAGAAGAAAGAAGTTGAAGTAGCTCTGCAACATGATGATAAATTCGAATGTGATACCTGCGAAATAGAAGAACCGCATTCTCACACAGTTTTAGAGCGGGTAACATCAGGATTGAAATATGCTTTTGTAGAGTTTCTGGATGATATTACAATTCAATTGATAGTAGGTATAATTATTGCCGGATTTATTTCATTCCTTATCCCTGATAATTTTTTTGCCGATTTTGGTGGTGAAGGACTGGCCGGTATGCTGTTGATGATCGTTGTAGGAATTCCTCTTTATGTTTGTGCAACAGCTTCTATTCCAATTGCAGTTTCCCTAATATTGAAAGGAATCTCACCCGGTGCAGCTTTTGTGTTTCTGGTGGTTGGACCTGCCACAAATGCCGCTACAATAACCCTGATAAGTAGAGCATTGGGAAAGAAATTGATCGCAATTTACCTTACGGTTATCTCTGTATTTGCAATTCTGGGCGGATTACTGCTTAACTATATTTTTGATATATTTGGAAAACCTGATATGTTAATGACGCACAACCACGAAGACATTTCATTATTCTCTAAATTACTAATTGGTGTGTTTTCTATTCTTCTGATCTTATCAATTTTCAGGATGATAAAGAATAAATTTAAAAAACCTGAGTTAGGTGGAGAAATACCTAATAAAACATTTCTAATCGAGGGAATGACCTGCAATCATTGTGTAGCAAATGTGAAAGATTCGCTTGTTAAGATTGAAGGTGTGCAGAATGTAAGAATAAATCTGGCAAAGAAGAATGCTGTGGTGGATGGTGATTATAACTCTGATGAAATAAAAGCAGCGATAACAAAAGCAGGTTATAAAGTAGTAGAATAATACCCATAGATTAAGTTAAAGATATTAAATATAGTTTGTTATGCTGAGCTCGTGTCATCCTGAGCTTGTCGAAGGACGAAGCATAACTTTAAACAATTCAACCATTGCAAAGGTCAAAGACCATTTACAAGGTTTCACAATATAGGAACTTGCCGATATTTTCTTGTTAACTTTTCTGTAATGCTTGACATATAAAATCATAAATCTATTTTTTCTACAGTTTGAACTTAATTTAGGTTAATGATTATTGAGACACAATAAAAGCTGTAAAGTATGAATAAGGAGACTTGTTATGAATTGGATGTCAATTGTTGGGTTAATTTGTATACTTATTGGAACAGCATTTTCATTTTTCGGAACAATGAAGAGTACAGAGCAAAGTAAAAAAGAATTAACTACAACAATAAATGAAAAAAATGATAAAATTGATACAATTAATCAAAATAATACTGTTCTAATTGATCAGAATACAATCTTGTTAGAATCAAATAATGATATAACAATAACTAATAAGGATCTACTTTCACAAAACAAAGAAATGCTAGATAAAATTACAGTATATCAAAC
>JAGGWC010000060.1 GCA_021157645.1 Candidatus Cloacimonadota bacterium
AGTGAGTTAAGCACCGATTCAAATTCCATTTGAGAATAAAGATAAATTACCGGTAAAATGGATTTAACAATATCAAAAGAGATTTTTTTTTCTATAATAAATTTAAACATATCGTAAACTTTTGTATATGGGAATGGAACATCCGAGATTAATTGTCCTTCAATGTGTTTGAGAGTATGGGCAAAAGTTGTTGCAATATATTTGGGATCGATCTTAAGATCATTGTTTATTCGTTCAATCTCTGGAACAAGATTATTCCTGAGAATATAATTATAACAATCATCTGGAACCTGCCATTTTTTGAGTTGCTTATATCTTTCAACCAAATCTACAGGAAGTTTCTTTCTCTGTTTTTCAATATATTCATCTTCAATTGGAATTGGAGCAGAATCTGTGTCTGGGTACATTCTGTCTGCACCAGGAAGAACGCGTTCAAAAATTGTAGTTCCATCTTTTAATGCTTTACGTGTTTCGTTTGGAACACCATCAAAAGCCATTCTACAACGTTCTTCGATGGTTTCACAAGCAGTTTGAACATCATCCTGCAAAGCCCAAAAAACAATTTGAGCATCATTTACTTTACAATTGAGTAATTTTTTCCGCTGCCTTAAGAGTGTTTCATTAAATACAGGATTCATATCTTCAGAATGTACAAAGTTAGGTTTTTCTAAACAAGCTATAACCTTGAGCCTTCCTTCAATTTCATCGGCAAACGTTTTCCCTGGTTGAAGAAAGTGAGATAATATTCCTCTAAAATTGGGAAGATTGCAGGCAATTAATTTCCAGCCATTGTTCATTGCTTCCTTAATTGGAACATATTCAATATCGGTAACATCAAAATCTACATCTTTAAATACAGGCTTCCATTCTTTAGTCTCAAGAATGCGTTTGTTTAATTCATCTTTGATAATGAGAAGTGATTTTTGGCGGAAAGTTTCATTATGAGTAAGTTCGGGTATCCATTTATTATGCGAAACTCCTTTTATCTCTATACGAGTACCACCAGTTATACTTACATTTACATCTTCTCTTCCAGCACCAATTCCTACCCTGACTTTACCGGTGCTTCTATTGAGGAAGCGAATATACTGTGCAGCTTCCAAGGCCTCATCAGGTGTTTTCATATCTGGATAAGTTACTGTCTCGATAAGTGGAATTCCCAATCTATCAGTTTGGTAAATTCTTTCATGACCAATGTCAGAAACTTCACGGCAGGAATCTTCTTCAATACTAAGTTGGATAATTCTGATCTTCTTTTTCTTAAGAGGAATTTCTCCTTCAATACCGATAATTGCTGTTCTTTGGAAACCGGTTGGAATACTGCCGTCGAGATATTGTTTACGAGTAATATGCAATTCACCAACAATATTCAGTTTTAATTGGAGTGCTATCTGAACTGCATAATCAACTGCTTCTCTATTAATGGGGAAAGGAGGAGTATCATCAACATCATATGTACAAGTAGTTTCGTTTTTAATTCTGTAAATAATGTTCTTTCTGGTGCGAAATTCCATTAATGCAGTCCCATCGTAAGTTCCCATTTCAGAAAGAGTTGGACGCATATGACGGATAAGCTCTGCATCGAAATCTTTAAAATTGCTATATAATCCTGCAGGGCATCTGCAGAACAATTTTTCTTTAGTTTTTAGTTGTTGGTGAACTTCTAAACCACAAATAAATCCAAGTTCTTTATAGGTTTTTAATGGAGTCTCTTTTCGTGGTGTGTATCCTACATTTGTTTTAGTTAGATTGAAGTTCTTTTCTGCATTAAAATCTTTACTCATCTTATTTATCCCGAATACTTTTTTAGCAAATTCGGAAAAGGGAAAGTATGTGTCAATAATATTAATGAATATCTAAAAAATAGTTAATTACACCGGATAAAGATTAGCACATTACAAATGCAACAATAATGCCAAGAACAGCACCACCAAAAACTTCAAGAGGTGTATGCCCTAAGAATTCTTTCAAGTTTTCTTCGATGATTGCATAACCTTCACGCTTTTTTATATTACTAACAATTTTATTCAAAACCGAAGCTTGTTTACCCGCTGCACGACGCACTCCGGTAGCATCATACATTACAACTACGGCTAATACAACACTTAAAGCAAATAACGGTGATTGGAGTCCTTGTTTAATGCCGATTGCTGTTGCTAATGAAACTACTGAAGAGGTATGGGAACTTGGCATACTACCTGTATCCAGGAATTTACGGAAATTCAATCTTCTTTCTGTGAAAAGACTGATGATCACCTTTAACGCTTGGGCGGAGAACAAAGCAACGAATACAACATCAAATATCTTGTTCCCAGCAATTATTCCATTTTCCATTTTTACTCCTGCTAAAGATTGCAAAAAAATATGCCTTTATTGTTGATGTCAAATATAATATTTCCTGCTGTAAACTAGATACTCTGTTGAACAGATCAATTACAATTCTATCAGCTTTGCAATACTCCAATCATTATTATTGCAATAATTGAAATTATAAAACCAACAATAATGATAATTCCTGATAATGACATTCTAAGTACAGTGCCGCAGTGTGGACAACGTTTTGCTTTTGAACTTACCATTTTGCCACAATTACGGCATCTGATCTGTTTAACTTTTTTACTCAAATATTCCTCTATTCTATGTATAAGAAAGAAATAAAATTATCTAAATTCCCAGCATTGCTTTTTTCAGTTTTGGAAGTTCAGTTTGTTCTCCCAACCAGATAGAAAATACTGCTTTTTTAAATTCAAGTCCGGGAATTGTTCCCTTCAATTCATTATTCATATAAACGGAAGTCCCAACTTCCGGAACATAAATAATATCATAAACATCATTTTTTACAGCATCTTTTGTAAAATAGGAATTGAAAGTTTTTATCTCTTCCTGCAAGTTAGAAATGTCGCTTTTGCTAAATCCCGTATTCCAAGCTTCTATAAGTTTTGCAGGATCTACAGCTTTATAAATAAAGTGCATTTTCACAGCTATTGGCTCATTTGCTTCAATGATAGTTTTTGCATCACTTTCTTTTTCCGGTAAATACAAAGCACAAGCATAAACCTTGATAATCACTTTCTTACGTAGTCCAGCTCCGTTAATAGTTAGTTCATTGTTGCCAGCTTGAATCTTGTCAGGAAGTACTTTCCCACCAATTTTAAGTCCCCAAACAAGTGATGTGAATGCAAAAGTCATAATAAAAATTATTAAAAATGTTTTTTTCATTTTCTACTCCTTCTGTTTATTTTTTTTAGAACATTGCGAATATTTGAATTTTGCAAATTCATGGCAAGGAATATTGCGATAGTCTTGACAAAAAAAATATGAAATCAAAAAATAGAAATCAAATTAGATTAATTTTTATATTTAAAAGTAACAACAAAATATTATAAAAAACAGGAGGAATGATGAAAATCACAAAATTTTTGTTGAGCATTGCCATATTAGGATTGGCTATGAATATGAGTGCAAGTGTTAGGATCAATGGGTTGGGTAGTTATTTTAAATATCTTATTCCGGATACTGAAACTGATGTTGAACTGTACCCTTCGCATCTCAGTGAATATCAAAGTAAATTTGTGCAGATATTTAACAATGTTGACTCGCAAAATTATTATGGATTCAATGCAAGAAACATTAATTTTAGCATTATGCCTCTTGCTAATAAATTAAGTTTCAAAATTAATGCTGATATAGCAAGTAATAATAGTGAACCACGAATATATTTGAATGATAGTTATAATAGAAAATTAACATCTTTTGACGGCTATGAATTTGGCGCAGCTCTTGTAAATAATATTTTATCTTATGAATTAACAGATAGTTTTCATCTGGGCTGTTTCTTCAAATATGGAGTAAATTGGAAAGAAACTGATTATGAGAGTCTTGAGATAGAAGATCCTGATTTGATCATTCATGAAGATATGTATGATATTGACTATAATAGTGATTTCTTATCAACGGGGATCAATTTCAGATTTGTATCTAACTTTAAAACAGATATTTCATTAATTTATTCAAAGACTGATATTGAAGATTTTGATATACATAAACATGATTTTGAGAGAATATATTCCGGATTTGATGGATCCACACGATCTATAGATGAAAATTTAGAAAATAACGAATTAGAAACTGAAGATATAGGAATTTCAATTTTATTGGAAACTGCTGATAGTGAAATAGTAAATCGTTATTTCTTTGAATCGCACTATATTCAGCAATCAATTGAATATTTAGGAGAAAGAAATTCTCAGAGATTATACTATGACGATGGTGAATTGGATCAAGAATATGAACATATTTTTGAAAACGATAAAATGGAAGATATGGAAATATATTCCGCAATATTAGGATTTGGAAAAACAATAACCAAAGAAAAATGGAATTTATATTTTGGTGCAAAATTATATGGAATGTACGGTAAAACTATGCGAGATGAATCCTATTATAGATTTGATTATTATCAAAACATTGATCCTGATACTACTTACATAGATTCAACGTCAACAGTTGGGGAAAACAATTTTGAGATTAATGATTGGAAGGCGGCAATTGAAATACCGTTTGGAGTAAGTTATAAACTAAATAGAGTTGTTCGATTTTCTGGAGGAATGGGTCTGAAATTGATAAGACAGGAACTTGAATATTTTGAGGATAATGAATTCAGTAGGTGGGAAACTGATCGTTATGTTGCATTTGGAACTACCATCACACCATTGGAATGTTTAAAAATCGATGTGAGTTTTGGGAGAGATTTTGCCTACTTCAGTACTTGGCAGATAGATTTGAAGTATTTATGGTGATAACCTGAATTGTTATCTGTTGGACTTCTCGTTACGAGAAGTCCATGTTTTTTTCTCTCTATTCATCTCGAAAACAACCATTCTCAAATCAGGACGATCTGGCAAAACTTCTGATTCAATCGGAACGATTGAATCAAAAGTTTTTTATTTGATGTGATTGAATTCCATTATCTTTCTTTGATAATACTTTGCTTTTTCAATTATCTCATTCTCATCAATGTTTACTAATTTTCTATTTTTCATTACGATTTTTCCATTGATAATTACATCCTTGATCTGCTCGGAAGCTAACGAATAGACCAGATGAGAATATGGATCGTACATTGGTTGTGCCTCAATGCAATCTGTGTCAACAATGATAATATCAGCTTTTTTGCCAACTTCAATTGAGCCGATCTGATTATTCTTATTCAAAGCTTTTGCTCCACCAATTGTTGCAATTTGTATCATCTCTTTTGCAGGTAATATTGTTGGATCATTATTTAAAGCCTTTTGTAATTTTGCAGTTAAACTTATTTCCTGTAACATACTTAAATTATTATTGCTTGCAACTCCATCAGTGCCGATGCTTAAGTTTACACCATGTTCAAGATAACTTTTAAAGGAATCAAATCCGGAAGCTATTTTAAGATTACTACTTGTATTTATAGCGATTGAGGAATTGTTCTTAGCCAAAATATTCTGTTCACTTTCATCTAACCAAATAGCATGAGCAACAACAACATCTCCTTCAAAAAAACCAAGTGAGTCAAGATATTCAACCGGGCGTAAACCGGTTTTTTTGATACAATCATCAACTTCTTGTTTAGTCTCAGAGAGATGAATGTGAAGTAAAATTCCCAGTTCCAGTGCTAGATCTTTTGATTTGATAAGATTCTCTTTTCCACAAGTATAAATTGCATGAGGTGCAACTGCAAAATCAATCAATTCACTTTTCTTATATTTATCATGCATTTTCCTAATATAGGCAAATATTTCATCTGCATTCTGGTAATTAGCAACCGGAAAATCCAGAACACCTTCTCCCAAAACTGCTCGAATACCGATTTTCTCTACTGATCCGGCTGTTTGATCTCCGAAGAAATACATATCGTTAAAAGTTGTAATTCCATTTTTTATCATTTCAGCACAACCATGTATTGCTGCATCTTTAACAAATTCTTCCGAGAGAAATTTCTCTTCAACCGGCCAAATATGTTTTGTTAGCCATTCCTGCAAAGGGAGGTCATCTGCTAATCCTTTGAAGTAACTCATTGCCACGTGGGAGTGAGTGTTCACAAATCCGGGCATTACGATTTTTTCAGTTGCATCTATGATCAGCTTGGCTTTATATTTCTGTTCTAAATTTGTTCCAATTTCTAGTATTTTGCCATCAGTGATTGCAATGTTGTTTAATGTTGGTTTTTTATCAAATTTGAGAATTAATCCATTTTTAATTAATATGTCAATCTTCATTTCTTTCTCATCCAATAATGTTTAATTTCTCCAAATAATATTTCACCTTCTTCATAAATTACATAGCCATTTCTTTCATAAAACGGAATAGCATTTCCACGAGCTTTAAGAATAATCTCTTTAGCTCCGTTTCCTGTCAAATAATCTTCCAGAGCTTTCAAAATCCATAAACCTATTCCCAGTTTTCGGTAATTTTGATCAACCGCCATATAGCGAATTTGAGCTTGTGTATCTGAATTAAAATGTCCACGACCACAACCAATAATTTTATTATCAATAACTGCCATGAAATGAGTGCTATTTTTGTCCATTTCATCTTGTTCGCTTCCCTTTAGCTGAGACCATGGTTGTCGCAAAATTTGCCAGCGTAAATTATAATATTGTTCAAATTCCTGTTTTGTTTCAGGTTTTCTAATTTCAATGTCTGATCTCAATTTTGGTTCCTACTTTAATGAGCTTATAAATTTCATTAACATCAACATTTTTTAATGAAATGCAGCCAAGAGTCCAATTGTATTTTTCATCGATCATATTATCATAACCTTCAGGCACGCCGTGAATTCCTATCTCTCCACCAATTGATGCACTTTGTGGAATTGTCCCATTTGATTTTGCAGAGTTGTGCTTTTCCCAGGAATTTGCTGTTGGGTAATCTATCCAAATAAATTTCGACCAGCTTTTATGCGGATAAAATGCACGAACTTTAAAAATTCCCTCGGGAGTGCAACTATCACCTTGTTTTAGTTTATCATCATTTGGATTTGATCCGAATACTACCGGATAGCTTTTGATCCTTTTATCATTATAAAGTATGGTAAGTTTATATTCAGATTTTTCAATTAAGATTGAAATGCTGTCTTTATCAATGTCTTGGATTAATTCTGATAGTTGTTTATCGTAATTTAGATAGTTTTCTTGAGAAAAAATTGGATAGATTAGTAACACGACCATAGCAATAATAAAAATTAATCTCATTAGATATTCCTTCTCAATCTGGCAAATCGAGTTACGCTAATATTTCAGCATATCCAAAAAGCTTTCAATTCTGAGTTTTGTACGTGCATCCAATAATCCAGGTTGATCACCTTCAATTGTAAGAACAGGAATATCAACATATTTCTTTATAAGAATATTATCTATCTGGCGGTGACAGAATGATTGAGAATAACTGATCACAGCATCAAGTTTGCGACGCTTAATCTCTTCCTGAATATCTTTCAATCTATCAAATATGCTGTAAGGATAAGTGTAACGCAAATATTGGTCAATTATATCATTTTCCAGATATGGCATACTGAATTGTCTTTGGATTTCATTGAAGACAATGTTTACATTGTTTTCTAAAAAAAAATCGTAAAGATCTGTAATTATGGGTGGAACACCTAAAAACCCAAATCGATAATTGGTTTTCATTGGTTTTCTGCATTTGGCTTCCAAAATAAATTTATCCAGTCTTTTTTCAAAATCTTCTGGATCTCCATTAAAATCAGAGGAATTAACTAGCCAGAGATGATTTTCTAATCCGGTGACTTTATTTTCTTTAAACGTGAGTTCATCAAGATAGATCAATTTCTTCCTGATCTTATCAAGTTGAGCTTTTATTTCTAGAACATCTGAGTGTTTTACATTAAAATATTGTTCCAGTTTTTCTATCTCAGCTGCAAGTTTATTCCTATCTTTATTATAAGGAAAGGAAAATGAAATAACTTCAATATTTTGATCGACCAAAGTAGACATTAATGAATGAGTATTGGAACAATCACCCTCAACCACTCCGATCACGGCATCCATCTCTGAAGATAGTGCGACACTGTACATCCCTTTTATCCAACTGCAAATATTCCGTGGATAACCGTCAAATTCTGCTTGCTCTACAAATCCGGCGGCATTACCGGTTACAAAAATATTGTTCATATCAATGGGTGTGTGCCCAGCTGCAAATACAACTTCAATGGGGAAAGATGTAGTAAAGCCTATCTTCATAAATTCTCCTATTTTATATCGAGATTAAACTCAGTAGGAAGATGTTGATCGTAGATTATAAGTCAATAGTAATCGGCCATTAGTCATTTGTCATTAGTTTTCATTTATTCAATATTTGGAATTTGACCTGGTTTTGATTGAATTTATGTAACGATTAAGTTTCTTAGAAATTATTGTGATCTCATCAAATGTTTTATTTTCTAAATGTTTAGGCAAGAGTTCTCTACCAAAAGCTTTTCTTAACCAATCTTTAGTTTCTTCTACAGATCCTCTGGCATAATAACAAAAGTGAATATTCTCTTTATAATGAAATCTGCCAAATCCTTCAGCTATATTCGCCGAAATAGAATCCGCTGATTTTACTAATTGGATACCCAAAGTTCTTTGATCAAAGTGGTTGAACTGTTTACATAATTTCCAAATTGTATTAGAAAATTCCAATGATTCCGTGTAAACATTCAAGTCCATAATATCTTTCATCGCAGCCTCCAATTATTAATAATATTCCAATGACCAATTTACCAATGACCAATTTACCAGTGACCAATTTACCAGTGACCAATTTACCAGTGACCAATCTTCTACCTGTTACTCCAATAACTCCAGATATTCATCCTCAAGTTCATCATGTTGTATTTTTAAATCTTCAATTTCCTTATTTATTCTCTTAATATTGTCTGTCAAAGTTTTTACTTTTTGCTGATCATTATAAATTTCCGGTTTGGAAAATTCTAGTTCTAAAGTATCAAGTTTTTCGATTTTAGAAGTGAAAAGGGTTGAAATATGCTCTATCTTTGCTGATAATTTCTTTAAAATAATAGGATTAGTTTTATGAATATTAGTATTTTTTTGTTTGCTATTTTCACTTTTCATTTTTTTTACTTTTTGGAAGAATAAATCATCTAGTTTTTGTGAAGTTTCCTTAATTGTTTTAGAAGTGAATATCCATTTTTTCTTAGCAACTTTATCAATAAAATATCTGTCGTGTGAAACGAAAACAATTGTTCCATTAAATTCCAGTAAAGCATCTTCAAGATACGAAATCATGTTTATATCAAGATGGTTTGTTGGTTCATCAAGAATAAGGAAATTTGGTTTTTCATGTATAAGTTTTGCCAAATATAGTCTGGCTTTTTCTCCACCACTAAGAACGGAAACTTGCTTTTCAACTTCATCTCCTGTAAATCCGTATTTTGCCAGATAAGAAAATACATAACCTCTTGGTGCAGATGGAATTAGTTGCCAAATTGTCTGCATAACTGTTAATGAATCATCAAGTTCAAGATGCATTTGGTCATAATAACCGATGTCTAAACTTGCACCTTTTTTGACAATTCCCGATTGAGGCTGGATCTTTTCATTCAAAAGTTTTAAAAATGTGGTTTTCCCGCAACCATTCGTTCCCAAAATTGCAATTTTATCTTGATAGGATATTTTTAGATTTACGTTTGAAGCTAATGTGTTTCCGGGAAATCCAAAGCTCATATCTTCGAAAGTGTAAACATCATTTCCACTCCGTTTTTCAGTTGTAAAATTTAGTTTTATCTTTTTATCTTTTTTTGGAAGATCCGATCTATCTATTTTGTCTAATCTTTTTTCAAGTTCCTTTGCTCTTACAAACATTGTTTCACTATCTCTTGCACGTCCCCAAATGCGATATTGATCTATCTGTTTCTCCATTCTATCGATCTTCTTTTGCTGTTTACGAAATGTTTTTTCCTGAAGCTCCATTCTCATTTGCAGTTGTTCTTTATACTGGCTGTAATTTCCTGTATACATATCAATTGCGTAATTCCTAATCTCGGCTATTTTCGATACAGTGTTATCTAAAAAATGACGATCATGAGAGATAATTAGATATGGTTTCCCAAGTGAAGAAAGGTACTTTTCTAACCAGTAGATCATCTCAATATCAAGATGATTTGTAGGCTCATCCAGAAGTAGCAGATCAAATGGTTGAAGAAGGATCGTTGCTAATTGAATACGTGTTTTTTCTCCACCGCTGAAATTCTTTATTTTCTGATTCCAAACATCTTTTGGAAAATTCAAACTTGTTAGAACTAATTTCATTTCTGTATTAAAATGATAGCCTCCTGCTAATTCAAATCTTTGCTGCATTTGTGCATAATGATCTAAGTTTTTTTGGGAATCATCATTTACCAATTTCAACTCTGCTTGTTTAAGTTGCTCGTTTAATGCTATATGATCAGGACGTGATTGCAACACGCATTCTTCCAAAGATAGTGAATCACCCAATTCCGGTTCTTGGGTAAGGTAAGATATTTTAGCAGTTTTAGATTTGTGAATATTACCTTTATCAGGTATTAAGTTTTGAGTGAACATATTAAAAAGAGTTGTTTTACCGCTACCATTTTTGCCGACTAAGCCTATTCTACTATTATGCTCAATTGAAAAATATAATGCTTGGAATAGCTTTTCTGCTCCGAAGCTGTGATATATATTAGAAACTGATATAATGCTCATTTACACCTCAAAAACAAGAAATTGAAATTCTGTGAATGTGTCAAATTTTCGTTAAGAAATTAAAAAGAAAATAGAAAGATATTACTTGTCAGCAAATAGTGTTATTTCAAATATGTCCATCGTCGGGATGTAGCGCAGCTCGGTTAGCGCGTTCGTCTGGGGGGCGAAAGGCCGGAGGTTCAAATCCTCTCATCCCGACCATTTAAAACACAAAATAAAGGAAGAATATGGATATTAATAAAATATATAAAGTTTTAGAAAAACAATTTATTAGTTATCCAGCCCCTGTTGTTGATCTCATCGAAGCTCAAACTAAAGATCCATTTAAAATACTTGTAACAACAATGTTAAGTGCAAGAACAAAGGATCAAACAACATCAGAGGTTGCACATAGATTGTTTAAGATAGTAGATAAACCTGAAGACCTTAATAAATACTCTTTAGAAGAAATGGAAGATTTGATCTATCCGGTTGGATTCTTTAGGAATAAAGCAAAATATTTAAAAAAACTCCCCAAAGTACTCAAAGACGAATTTGATAATATTGTTCCTAATGAGATAGATGATCTGATCAAGCTGCCAGGAGTGGGTAGAAAGACTGCGAATCTGGTTCGAGCAATTGCCTTTAAGAAACCAGCGATCTGCGTAGATGTGCATGTTCATAGAATTTGCAATAGATTTGGTTATTTAGATACTAAAAACCCTTTAGAAACTGAGATGGCTTTGCGCAAGAAATTACCTAAAAAATACTGGATCAATATCAATTCTTACCTTGTAGCATTTGGTCAAAACCATTGCACACCCCTAAATCCAAAATGTTCTACTTGCACACTTTATGATGAATGTGAAAGGATAGGGGTAAAGACGAAGTATAGTAAGTAATGATGTTTTCAATTGACAAAGAAATAACATTGAGAAATATAAAAAAAATTAAAATTATAAGGATTATATATGGAAAATAAGCAGATTGATATATTGGATGTACTTTTAATTCTGGCAAAACATAAGAAGTTTATTTTTTTTACAACGTTAATTGCTAGTGTTGCTGCGGTTATATTTAGTTTGATCACTCCTGAATATTGGGTTTCAACAGCTACAATTCTACCAGCTCAAGATCAAAAAAATCAATTATCATTAAGTAGTTCTTCTTTAGTTGGGTTAGGATCTTCATTATTAGGTGAATCATTACAAGTAAATGGTTTAGATTTACTGATAATAATGAATAGTAGAACATTCTCTGAAGATGTAATTGAAAAATTCAATCTAGTGGAATATATGGAAATTGAGCATGAAGATTCTTTAGTTGTTAAGGAAAAAGCACTAAAAGGTTTTACAGAGAATATAAGAGACATTGGCATCAATGAAGAGAATGGACTAATAAATATCAGTATTGAAACAAAAGATAAGTATCTTTCAACAGATATTGCAAATTATTACTGGCAGAAGTTAGAGGAATATAATTTAAACAGCAGGATGAGTAAAGGAAAGCAAAAAAGAATTTTTCTTGAAGGAAGAGTAAAAGAAGTTGAATCAATAATAGATAGTTTATCAATTACTTTATTACATTTTCAAAAAGAAAATAACATAATAGTACTAGAGAAACAAACATCAGAAATAGTTGAATTGTATGCAAATTTATTTGCACAGAAAACAACAAAAGAGATTGAATTAGAATATTATCAGCAAATCACCGAGTCAAATAGTCCAATATTGGATAAATTAATTCTTGAAAATGATATTCTAGCAAGTAAAATATCTGAATTGGAAATTAATAGTAGCGATGGTAAGAAGTATATTCTATCTATTGATAATATACCAAAAATAGCTTTAGAATATGCAAGGATAACGATTGATCTGAAAATTCAAAAACAGGTTTACAGCTTTATTTATCCACAATATGAACAAGCAAAAATTGAAGAAATTAAAGATTTACCAACAATTGAAATAATCGATAAAGCTACTTCTGCAGGATTGAGAAGTAAACCTCATCGTGCAAAATTTTGCATTATGGCGTTTATTCTTTCTCTAATATTATCGTCCTTTCTAGTTTATTCAGTTGATGTTTTTCAGAATTCTAATAATAATATAAAGTTACGCGAGCTTAAAACTTTACTTTTTAGAAAACCTCAGGATAGGTGATTTGGAAGACAATAAGGTTACGTCCAATAAAAACTGGCTATCAAGTAAAAGTGCAATTATTGTTGCACTTTTACTTCTAATATATTGCTTCTTTATAGTCGCATATCC
>JAGGWC010000171.1 GCA_021157645.1 Candidatus Cloacimonadota bacterium
TCACAATGATGCTGCCAGACAGGATTTTTATTTTCGTTCAAGATTATATTCCCAACGGGACATACTTTTTCACATATTCCGCAACCATTACATTTATCCGTGAAGAAAAAGGTTTTGTCCGATTTAGCAATATGCCGGGCAAACATGGGATAAATTAATGAGGTCAACAATTTGCCGGAAAATTTTACTTTCTTCCTTGAAATCTTTTGTCTATTCAATATTTTTTGAGCAAAATCATTAATCAGCACATTTGCTTTTTCGATTATAATAGCAGCTTCATCTTTTGAATGAGCATTTCCCATTACTACATAATTACTCGGCATTTTAATCTCACCAAATGCATTGATTTTAATGTTCTTTTTAATCATCTCTTTTTGAAATAGACCTAAACCATTTCCAAGACTTCCGGCGTAATTCGCAACTACAAATACATAGTTTGATTTTGTGATATTGACTTGTTTTACAAATTTGTTGAACATAACAGGCATAGCCCAAGAATAGATGGGAAAGATAAAACCTATGATATCCGCTTCTATTGGCTTGGTGAAGTCGAGTTTAGAATTAACCTGTATTAATTCGTAATTACCTATTTTCTCTCCAATCCTTTTTGCGATTGCCAGTGAATTACCCGATCCTGTAAAATAGAATATTTTATTCATAAAAACCCCTCTAATTTATATTAAATATTCTTCATCAAGAAAAACCTTCCAGGCTGTTAATTCCCGGAAGGTTTATCAGATTCAATGAACAACTTTTTTATTTGAAATGATCTTTGACCAATCTTTTGTGTTATTTCAATAATAACATTTTTTTTGTTGCTTGATAATCACTAGTTTTGAATTTGTAGAAATAAATCCCCGATGATACCGTTTTATTATTATCATCTTTTCCATTCCAAACCATAGAATGCTGACCGGCTGAAAGTTGGTTACTAACAAGCTGTTTTACTTTTTGTCCTTTTATATTGTATATTTCTAACGAGACATAATTGTTTTTCCTTAGATCAAAACTGATTCTAGTTTCCGGATTGAATGGATTAGGTGAATTCTGATAAAGAGCGTTTCTAATAGGGATCAGAGAATCATCTATTCCTACTCCATCCCAAATAATTGTTTCAATATTGGAAGTCTCACTCTCATTTTCCTGATCATACATAGCTGTTATATAATAATCATATTCACCCGCTTCTTCCAGAATATCTTCATAGATCATCTCAATAGTTGAAGTTAAAAGTTCGAAATCTCCACCATCTATATTTCGGTAAATATTGAAATTCTGGAATTCCCGATTTGATAAAACTTGAGTTTTGTCTGAATTATCTGTAGGTTGCTCATGTTCCCAAGAAAGACTAACAATATCTATATTTAATATTGCTTCCAAATTTTCCGGAGCTTGCAGATAATGAAGTTCGATAGAAATCGGCGTTACCTGATTTTCTATAACTTCTACATCCTCGATCGTGATTATTTCATATTCTTCCAAAGATGCTGTAACATCATATGTTCCAACTGGAACATCTATTATGAAAAATCCTGTTTCATCCGGATAAACAATAAGTGTACCGATACTTATCTCTACATTTTCCGGATCAGTAACAGGGATTAAACTTACCGTTCCTTCTATCGTACCTGTTGCTATTGGGACAATAGTTGGAAAGGTAATAAAATCTACCCAGGCACAGTCATCCGGTATCATGGTAGAACCATCACCACCATCTTTCACATAAACCCAATCGAACGTATGAATTCCTGTTTCGATTTGATAGTTAGCAAATGTCCAAGGTGAAGAGCCATCAGGTTCAGGTTGAAAACGATCAACTGTTTCTCCATCAATAATGAAAAACAATCCATCATAAAAATATGTTTGTGAGGGACTATATTCACAAGCAACTTTATACCAGAAACTAATCTCTCCATCCTGAGTAACGTCTAATTCCAAACTCATGAAAGAAGCTTGATTGTGAGTGATCGGATAAGATTTTGCACTTGCTTCACCACTGTAAAATTCATTTGTATCAATACTCCATTCTACATCAGTTATTGGGTTTCCAATAATAAAATCTTCTATTGGATTTACATTCGGCCAAGTAATTTCATATCCCTGTAATTCCCATGGATATTGAAGAAATCCACCACTTTCAAAATCTTCTCGATGAATACCAACTTGTGTTGGGAAGTCTTCTAAAACTTCATATTCGCCAGCAACAACACTGAAACTCAAAATGATAGGAGTTCCAAATGGAACAGATTCATCTGCCGTTATGTTATATATCGCATCTTCAGATGATTCTACTTCTATTAAACCAAGATCAACTGTTTCTGTGTCAATGGTAATTCCTGCTGCGGAACAAGTTAATGATGCTATTGCATCAGCTGATACTGCATGACCATTATTGCTTACAGGAATTATTATAGTCGCATTTTCACCCGGATCCAGTACTCCGTTATCATTTCCGCTACTGTCATCAATTTGCATTTCTCCGATTTCAAGAACAGGAGCATTCAAGTTCAATGAGAAGTAACTTGTCCATGTATCTGTTCCATCGGTAGCATTGAGTTCTATTATCACATTATGTTGATCTGGTACATATTCATCTACATCTATTTCAAATCCATTATTTACAGATATTATTGCTCCTGCATTCACTGTTCCATAATTTTCGATTTCATCAATTAATGTTATATATTCATCCTCTGTACTTAATGTCACCACGACATTCTCAGCGTTTACAGTTCCAATATTTTCTACATCAATACTGAGAAGAATTGTCTCCCCAAAATCAATTATACCATTTCCATTCCCTGAATTATCATCAACAACCACATCATCAAATACAACATATGGTCCAGTAGGTGGAATAACAGGAACTTCAACAGCATATCGGAAATAATTTTGTTTTGTAACTGTAACCAATATCACTTCTCCGGGCATTTGAGGTTCGATGTTGATAGAAACTGGTGCTCCAGTTCCTACACCAGTTCCAATAATTTCATTGTTTAGAGTTAGAGCGATAAATGAACCATTGTCAGCTAACACAGTAAAAGAATCCAATCCTCCCAACAGTACAGGATCGTGCAAAACAGTTAGGTCTTGAGGGACTTCCGAATAGACAACACTAAAAGCATCTCCGTGATGATGGAAAAGATTATATGTAACTTCCTTATTATTCGTATTGTATGGCCATGCAGATTGTTCTAGAAAATATTTTCCTGCGGCATTACCAAAAGCAGGAAGAACTCCACGAGAATCTGGAGTTGTACCGTAATCCGGTAAAAAATCAGGCCACATATTATCGTACATTCCCCATACAAAAGTGTCATTAACAAAAGAATAAGAAACTTCAGAGGCAGCAATAATTCCTAAACAACCGGAATTCTCACCATCATATGTATATCTATGAAATTTTTCAGCAAAACACTCTCCTGCCATATTATATTTTCCTGTAAGGCAATTGATCGAAAATATAAATGTCAGATCGGTATTGGTTAATCCATCGATACTTGAATTATTGTAAGAAGGCTCACCCCAACCGGTTTCTCCACCGTGATCGCGATGTTGTAAAATGAATGCACCACTATTAATAGCATTATTTACTGCTGTTGCATTCCCACCTGTCCAACCTCCTAAAGTTGCAGGTGAATCCGGAATATAGTTTAATCCACTTTCACCGAAATAGTTTACCACCGTGGCTGTATTAGTTGCTGTAGACCATGGATCAACATTTGGATTTCCAATATAAACAGCATTTATCCTCGTTGGCGTTTTCCCTTGGACATTAGCAAAATACCCTCCTACAGTTTCTGAGCATATCTGAAACCACCGTTCCGTCTGCCAACCAAGAGCTGTTATAGGATTAGCATAAAATTCAGGATTAGTTGGTGGATTACGTTCATAATTAAGAACTTTTGTTATCATTGTTTCAAGATGAGTTTCATTTTGTGCTGTCATGCGAGCAAGCACAACATCCGGCATACTATTTCCATTTACGTCAGCATAGATATTATCGGAAACACAATAATTATCCCATATTGGAGCCACAATTGTATTGCCGGTCGTACCATAATCTCCCAAAAGAAGAATCGCTGCAGGTGCCGGATCCCAGCCAGTTACTGGATCCATTATCTCATTAATATATCCTTCGATAGCTGTTGTTGTATTCCCACCTACTTCATTTGTTGTCTTTATAATTGTAGAAATTCCCTGCTGTTGACGGAATACTTTAATAGAATCTGCCCAAGTAATGAAGATTGGATCGTCCGGACAAATAATGAGATACTCATATCCATCTCGTGTATTTTCATGTTGTGAATAATCTATAATAGGAAGAGATTCATGATTAAAAATTGCATCCTGCAAAATCGGATCCCACCAACGACTGCGTAAACTTTCAACACCAAACTGTCCATTTCCACCAATAAAATTTACTTCCACCTGAATATCACGGTAAACCAGCAGTTCTTTGGTTATTGGATTATATTGGAAGGGAGTAATTCCAACCATTACAACATCTACTCCGCGAATTTGAGTTGGTTTAGAAAGTTGAGCAAATTCTTTAGGATAAAATTCATTTTTTAAATAAACTTCATTATTTCTATTATACTCAAGCGGACCATCTTCTGTATCAAGTGGAATTCTTGGCGCAGGAGCTAGATCTATATTTTGATATGATTCAACTCGATAATTTAATATTTGTAATTCAGCAATTGATCCTTGTGGAATTGCAATGAAACGACCATTACCCGGAAGATTTGGCATTCCTTCATCATTGGGAAGAATATTGCCGGGCAAAGAAACAGTTTGTAACAATTCTCCATTAATAGTTTCTTCTCCCATAATTAGCTGCTTAATTGAATAATTCAGTTGTACGCCAACTCTATTCTGCTGTTCAAGGCTAAATCCATGTTCATTCCAAGAATCGTCGAATTCAATAATTTGTGATTGGTTAGCAAATAGTAAAAAACATGTAAAAGCAAAAAATAACACCAAAAATTTTCTCATGATATGTCCTCCAATTTTTTATTTAAACTCTATTATTTTATATGCAATATTTATTCCTGAAATTGGTTTGTAAAGCATTTAATTTATTATAATTAGAATGCTGTTATCTCTCATATTATTTAATTTTATGTCATACCCGACTGTGATCGTGTATCTGTTTATTAATTCAAATCATGGATTCCCGTTTCCACGGGAATGACAGTAACTTTATCATTAATGAACAATATCATTGCGAAGATCGAGAATGAGAGAAAGTTTCACAATCTTCGCAAGGTTGACTTTCGCAAACAGGATGTTTGCGTTACTTCAATAATAACATTTTCCGGCTCACTTCAAAATCACCGGATATAAGTTTATAGAAATAAATTCCTGATGAAACAGGCTGGTTATTTTGGTCAGTACCGTTCCAGATGACAGAATAA
>JAGGWC010000089.1 GCA_021157645.1 Candidatus Cloacimonadota bacterium
TATATATTTAATTTAATCTATACAGCGAAATTCAAATATAATAACTCAATGAGGTGAAAATGGAAAAAGAAGGGAAAAATAAATTTCTACAAATATTTTTTGGGATTATCATACTGTTGTTTTCGTTATTGTTTCTGGTATCAATTTTAGTACCTCTCAGTAAAATAGTGCAGGATTATCATCTTTTGCAAAATGCAGAATTAAATTTTTTTAAATTCGTTAAATTAGATTTTCCTCCTGTTTCTAATCCAATTGGACCATTTGGTGCTTTTTTTGCTTTTTGGTTTTCTATAATTTTAGGTAAATTCTTCAGCATCTCTTTACTTATTGGAAGCATGTTTATGGGATTTTTCATGATCTTCCTAGCAAAGGAAAAACATCCTTATACGCGTATAACAAGTTTTATTATATTTGCATTTTTTGCTAATATTGGTTCATTCGTGATTAGTCCAAGATATCTGGATGCTGCAGGAATTATTCCCTGGAAATTATACAGTTTTCTTATAAACATTTTTGATCGTACAGGAACAGGTATTATTTCTTCAGCTATAGTCTTTATTTCACTGATCTTTATTTTTGATATTGAGAATATTCGGAAATTTCTTATTTTTATTGCAATTACGGTAAGTCATGGGATTAAAGCATTATTCTCGATGATATTCTCAAAGAAACCAAAGAGAGAGAAAAAAAAGAAACCTGTAAAACAGAAAAAGAATAAAACACCTAAGATTACTGATCATGCAGCCAAAAAAGAGAAACAAGAAGAATTTAAAAAACCTATTATTCCTCCTCAAAAATTAACTCAAAATAAAGATGAGCTTAATGATACACTAATACAATATGCCGTACCAAATGCTGTTCGCTTCCTTTCAAGTGTACAACCATCTAAAGAAGATAGAGAGGATATTCAAAGAAACATAAATAATATTAGCAGAATCCTTATTAATAAACTTGCAGAATTTGGGGTTAATGCAGAAGTTAAAAATGTAAATATCGGACCTATCATAACTCAATATGAAATTGAGCCTGCGCCGGGAGTTAAGGTAAGTAAATTCCATGCTTTAGCGGATGATTTAGCATTAGCTATTAAAGCTAAAAGTATTCGTATTCAAGCTCCAATTCCTGGTCGCGGATTAGTGGGAATTGAAATTCCAAATAAAAAACGAGATACAATTTATTTAAAAGATATCCTACAATCTGATGAGATGAAATCTTTTAAGGGACATATCGCATTAGGTCTTGGAAAAGATATTGCAGGAAATCCTATAATAGCAGACCTTGCTGCAATGCCACACTTGCTTATTGCTGGAGCCACCGGAACAGGTAAAAGTGTGTGCATTAATACAATTATTAATAGTATTATTTTTAGGATGAAGCCAAAAGAAATTCGTTTTATTCTTATCGATCCTAAAAGAATTGAACTATCAATTTATGAGGGAATTCCACATTTGATACAGGAAGTTGTAACCGATAATGAAGATGCTCTAAAAGTGTTACAATGGTGCGTCTCAGAGATGGAAAGACGCTATGAGCTTTTACAAAAACATAAAGTAAAAAATATTGCTTCCTATAACGAACAAGTAAAAGAATTATTAAAAAAGACAAAAAAAACAGAAGACTCTGAAATTTTAGATGAACCAATACCATATATTGTCATTGTTGTTGATGAACTTGCAGATCTTATCATGACAATTGGTAAAGATGTAGAAAGATTAATAACAAGATTAGCTCAAATGGCTAGAGCAATTGGAATTCACTTGATCCTTGCGACACAGCGTCCTTCAACTCAAGTTCTTACGGGAATCATAAAAGCTAATATTCCTTCTAGAATTGCATTTAAAGTTCCAACAAAGATTGATTCTAGAGTTATTCTTGATGCTAATGGTGCTGATAAATTATTGGGAAATGGCGATAGCCTTTTCAGCTCAACAAGTGTTGGTGGACTGCAAAGAATACATGGCGCATACATTGAACCTTCAGAAATTCTTGATATAATAAAATATCTTCTTACTCAACCTAAACCTGAACAACAAATAAAAATAATTAAAGATGAAGATATTTTCCAGAGAAATTATGATTATGATGATGAACTTTTCCCAGAAGCTGCAGTAGCAATAGTTTCAGCAGGTTCTGCTTCTGTTTCAATGCTGCAAAGACATTTCAAAATAGGTTATGCTCGTGCTGGAAGACTTATAGATATGATGGAGCAAGCTGGAATTGTAGGTCCACATGTGGGAAGTAAATCTAGAGAAGTCCTGGCATCTGAGGAGGATATGAAAATATATGGTTACTTACCTGAATAAAATATTGCTTTTTCTCATGCTCCCAACATTATTATTATCAAACGATCAAACATTGGAAAAAGCATATAATGACGTGTTGTTAACCTTCTCTACTGTATATACTTATGAGGCTTCTTGTTTACAAATAAATTACTGGGAAGAGATAGATATTTATAAAAGTTCACTAGGGAAATTATATTATGACAAAGAGAACTTTCTAATAGATTATTCCCAACCTGACGGACAGAAACTTCTAATAAATGAAGATTCTATGACAATGTACGATCCTGTAGCAGGACAAGCAATCATTTCAGATCAATTTGAAATGGAATTAAGACCTGATAAATTTATTTCTCATTATTGGGATATGTCTGAAAAGGAGCTTGTAGAGCAATTTGATAACACAATTAAGATCAAATTACTAACACCTCAAGAAGAAAATATTATAATCACGATCTCAAATAAAATGATCATAGAATTTGATATTATGGATAAAAATAAAAATTATGTTATTTATAAATTTTCGGATATTCAAATTAATAAAACATTACCCGATAAAATTTTTGAATTAATTTTACCGAAAGAGACAAGCATTATCGATACACGTACTAATAAATAGAACTGAAAAAAAATATAAAGAATAGCATTTTTAGAGGAAAATTATGATAGCATTAATTATGGCTGGTGGTGTTGGGACTCGTTTCTGGCCACTAAGCAGAAAATCAAATCCAAAGCAATTCCTAAACATTATTTCAGAATATTCTATGCTCCAAATGACAGTTACTCGTCTTCTTCCTAAAATTAAAATTGAAGATATCTACATCGTTACAGAAAGTTCCCAAACCGAACTTATAAAAAAACATTTACCATCTCTTCCTGAAGAAAATATTATTATTGAACCTTTTGGCATGAACACTGCACCATGTATTGCTCTCAGTGCTCAATATCTCGTCCGTAAGTATAGTGAAACTGAAAAAATGATAGTATTGCCAGCTGATCATTTAATAGCGCATAACGATGATTTTCTGGCTTCGTTGGAGATTGGTGGAGATTCTGCTGATCTGGATAATTTGGTTACTTTTGGAATTAAACCAGATTACCCGGCAACTGGCTATGGCTACATCGAAGCAGGTGATAAAATAGAGAAAGGGATGTTTTACGTGAAACAGTTTAAGGAAAAACCCGATTTGAAAACAGCTGAGCAATTTGTAAGTTCAAATAATTTCTTCTGGAATAGCGGTATATTCATGTGGAAAATTGGAACAATTCTTAATGCATATAAAGCATATCTTCCTAAAGTTGCAAAAATATTAGAAAAGATCAATATCATATGGAAAGAGAAAGGTCTCAATTCAGATATCTCGTCCGAATATGCGCAAATGCCAAAGATTCCGGTTGATATTGGAATTATGGAACAGTCCGAAAAAAGAGTTGTAATACCTGTAGATTACGGCTGGAACGATGTTGGCAGTTGGAAAGCACTTTATGATATCTCTAAGAAAGACCAAAATAACAATGTAATAAATTGTGAAAATCAAATTATTAACAGCAAAAATAATTATATAAATTCAAAGAAGTTTGTTGCATTAATTGGAATTAATGATTTGGTAATTGTAGAAAGTGATGATGCACTTCTTATTGCTAAAAAAGAACGCAGTGAGGAAGTGAAAGTTATTGTAGAAAAATTGAAAAAGAACAAAAATAAAAATTTACTATAATCTCCTCTATCAGAAAAGTAAACAGTGACTGTCAGATAAGTGTGTAGTTATTTCTTTTAATGGAACGTACAAGTCATGAAATTAAAACAGAACTTTTCCCAAAAAATTTCTTTAGAATCAGATCTGAGGATCAAAAAGTGATACAACTTGTTAGGAATCAACTTCCAACGGATGTAAAAGTATATAGTTTAAGCTAATAATATAACTCACAGATTATCAGGGATAACACAGATTGGTTAATATTCGTGAACTTTACGGCTTTAAGTTATTTGCTATTAGAAGATAATTTATAAATAACATAAATCCAATTTGATGATTCTCCTTGACTCTGTGAACATATCTATTTGATTCAAAGTCATGAAATGGAAATATGATATTAAACCAGATAATGATGAAACCGTGATCAATGTTTTTCAGTCTTTTCTGCGTCTCAAATCATTATATAGACAGGGTTGGTTGCAACACAATGTTCCCGAAAATAAAACCGAATCCGTAGCAGATCATTCTTTTGGAATTGCTATGCTGGCACTACTATTGTGTCCACAGGAACTGGATAAATTAAAAGTTCTGGAAATTGCCTTATTGCACGAAACCGGAGAATGTATAATCGGTGATTTAACACCCGTAGATAATTTCACTGATGAAGAAAAAAGCCAGATGGAATTGAAAGCTGTGGAAAAGATTTTGGGACAATTATCTGATGGAAAACGATTGATAGGTTTATGGAAAGAATTTGAACATGAAACTTCTGAAGAAGGTAAATTTGTAAGGCAATTAGATAAACTTGAAATGGGATTACAGGCAAAAGTGTTTACTAAACTTGGGAATAACGATGCTTCAGCTTTAATCAAATCAGCACAGCAAAAAGTTAGTTATGAAGAATTAAAAAAATTGTTAGAATTTTCTTAATCCGAATTAATTTATAATAAATTGTATACATCCCCAATGACCCTAAGATAATGATAAATGAATCTATTGGGATTCTAACAACTATTTTAGGAGCGATCATGTTATTTAGCGCAAATGATAACATAATTCAGGAGCGGGAACAGTTGCAACAGTATTCAAACACAGCCTGGGAAAAAGTATTTGTAGGTATGAAAAAGTTAACTTTTGAACTACAGAAATGGGAACAAGATTTGATCTTTAAATAATATGCGGCTTGCAGTAATTGGAACTAAGAAATTCACAGATTTCAACTTTCTCTCAACAATTCTGAAAACGATTCCCAATATTGAATTGATCATCAGCGGTGGTGCGTTCGGAACAGATACTCTTGCTAAACAATTTGCAATTCAGAATAAAATAGAATTTTTGGAATTTCCACCCGATTATAAAAAATTTGGTGACAAGGCAAAGCACATTCGTGATAAATTGATCGTTGAGAAATGTGATGAGTTAATCACTTTCTGGGATGGTGAATGTGAAGGAACAAAATACTCAATGGATTATGCAAAACAACTTGGGAAACCAGTCAAGATTATTGATGTGTGATATTTATTCCCCTTTATAAGGGGAACTGACGGGATTGAATAATTTATGAAAAATGTGATAATTGGTATTCACGGACTAAAGAACAAACCACCTAAAGATTTATTAGAAAAATGGTGGAAAGCATCCATTGAAAACGGATTGAATAATATTGGATATCAATATTCTGATTTCCAATTTGAACTGGTTTACTGGGCAGATCTAGAATATTCGAAACCACTCGATCCTGAAATAACTGATTCTAAAAATCCTCTTTTTATCGAACATCCTTATATTCCAATTAACAAATCCGAATTCCCTGAGAAAGAAGCGAAAATAAAAAAGAAGATCCTTGATACAATTGAAGAAGGATTGGATAAAATTATTCTGAATAAAAAAAGAATTAGTGGAATTGAGAAGATAGTTGATTCAACGATCAGACGGATGTTCCAGGATCTTGATGCATATTATTATGGTTATTGTAAAATTGATAAAAAACAAATCGCCAAAGATGCATTCAGAAACAAATTAATAAAAGTTCTACAAGAACACAAACACGATCGGATAATGCTTATCGGACATTCTATGGGCTCAATAATTGCCTACGATACATTAACTCAGAATGTTCCCGAACTGAAAATAGATACATTCATAACAGTTGGTTCACCTCTTGGTTTTCCGCTCATTATTAAGAAGATTTTAACAGAACAGAACATAGAAATTAATTCTGATGCAAAACCTGTTACTCCTGAAAACATAACTTCTGGCTGGTTCAATTTTTCTGATCTTAATGACAAAATTACTTTGGATTATGATCTTGCCGAAGACTATTTACCAAATACACAAAATATTAAACCGGTTGATGTTATCATTAATAACACTTATGAATATAATGGACAAAAGAATCCGCATAAGGTTTATGGTTATTTGCAAGATAAAGAA
>JAGGWC010000040.1 GCA_021157645.1 Candidatus Cloacimonadota bacterium
AATATTTGCATATGTCCCACCAAGTTTATCAATTAATCCAGTTATGTGATTATAAAATATAGTTTGCTGAATTGAACCGGAAAAAGAATCAAAAGAATATGGAATTAGCAAATTGAATTCACTTTTTCTTGCACGTTCTTCTTCGAGCATATCATTCCCGCTGCTGGAGCTAAACAATTGATGCATTGTCGGGTATTTTGTATTGGATGAGAAAGCGAGTGAAGATTTCCAATTATGTGAGTTTTTATAGTATATCCCAGCTGATGGTTCAAAATGAGAAATCCAACTATCTCTGCCATTTTGCTTGAAGAATGATACACCACTACCAACAGTAAGGTTCAGTGAATTATAGCTGAATTCAACCTGCCAGAAACCATTGTGTTTTAACTGCTCGTTACCAAACCAGTCAGGATAATTTTTATTATCTTTTCGTAAATAGGATTGTTTTTCAAATCGGTATCCAAATGCAGAGTTAAGATAATCTGTGATCTCCCAATCAAATTTCTGATGTGCTCCAAGAATGCAACTTTTCAAATTGGAAGGCCATTGGGGATACATTTCACCAGTGTAAGGATTGTATTCTGCATAAGTGTCATCATAGCGGTCGTAGTAAATGTTTACATCAGATGTAAGATTGTATCTTAATTGGAATGAACCGAGTGTTGAGAACTGATAGCGTTTCCAATCAATGAATTTACGTAACTGATTTTCATAAATGCTCCCCGGAATCTCTTTTGTATCCATGAAAGTATAACCTGCCTGGAATCCGATTGAATGAAAATCGAATATTGTGAAATTAAGTTTCGATTGCAAATCCCATTGATCTTTTTCACAATTATCTCTTACTTCACCGTTCTCTGTATTGGTAGGCACAAAATCTTTTGAAAGCATGAAACCATCTGTGTGGTAATGAGATGCATACAGCCAATAATCCCATTCTCCAAGATCACGTGTTGATGAAAGATACGATTTATTTGTATTATTTCTTTTGAATTCCGTTCCCATTTTTAACCAAGATGTATTTGAAGGAGAATCTGTGATTATATTTATAACTCCACCCATTGTATCAGAACCATAAAGTGAAGAGACTGGACCTTTGAGAATTCTTATCTCTTTAATATCAGAAACAGGGATCGTGTTAAGATCAACATTTCCAAAATACCCACCACCCAGCGGTCTACCATCAAGCATTATTTTTATTTGATCATTATCAAATCCTCTGATGCGCAGCGTACTACCTGATTTTCCACCGGTGGAAACATGTAACCCATTCACTTTTTCTATCGATTCTGCAATATTTATTTCAGGAAGAGACGATACTGGATCAAGTTCAATTATTTCAACTGTACCTATTGTTTCCTGAGGTCTATCGGCTATCACTCTTATACCCTCTAAATTGTAATGTCGTAAAATTGTTTTAAGAGTATCAATCTCGGAAGCTATTAACGAATTTGTGAATATGAATAATAAAATAAGTAAATTAAATATTTTCAAAATTTCCTCTAAACATTTTTTTAATTTTCTTGTTATCAATTATATAACTCTTATCGATTAAATTTGAAAAATAATCTTCTTTGTGAGAGATAATAAGACATCCTTTTCCCAAAGTTTTTCGTTCTTCGATCATCTCAATAAATATTCCGGTAATTGTATTATCAAGTCCTGATACTGGCTCATCAAGAATCCAGTATTTATCATAGTTTATTAATAATGCGGCTAATCCGATCCGCTTAATTTGCCCTCCACTTAATTCCCAGAAAGGTTTATCTTTAAGATTATTAATTCTTAATTTTTTCATTACTTTTTTTCTTAGTTTAGGAGAGGATTCATTTATTTCTTTATTAAAACCATTTTGCCATAAAATTAGATCTTCGTCGGGAGTTGCTGCCACAACATTTGAAAGTGGTTCTTGTTTAAGATAAATAATTGATTTTGCACGTTCAGAAAAAGAAACTGATTTTAAATCTAGATCATTAAGAAGAATTGAACCAGAATAATTCTTTTCCAGACCGCTAAGAATCCTGCATAATGTAGTTTTCCCAGAACCATTCTCTCCTTTCAAAAATGTAATCTCATTAAATTGAAGTTCGAGTGTAATATTTGTGAAAATGGGATTTTTAGCTTGATAAGCAAATGACAGATCTTTTATTTTAATTCTCTTCATTAAATTGTCCCATTTCAATTGTTTTATTTGCTAATTGAGTAATATCGCTTGTATGACCTGCAAGAAATATTATCTTTCCATTTTTTGCTTGGATTTTTATCTCATCAGAAGTCAACTTAATATATTCTTTTGAAAGTCCGGCAAACGGCTCATCAAGTAAATATACTTTTGGTGAAAGTGTGATGATGGATGCAAAAGTAACTAATTTTTTCTGACCAAATGAGAGTGAATTTGTTTCTTGGTATCTCAAGTTCTCAATATTCAGTTTGGTAAGGATATCATCAATTCGCTTGATAATATTCTTTGCAGGAATATTAAGATTCTCCGGAGCAAAAGCAAGTTCCTGTTCAACTGTAGGAAAGAAAAGCTGATTATCCGGATGCTGCATCAACAGACTTATACGAGGTGCGATTTCGGGAAGAGATAACTTGGAAATATCAATATCATCGTGGAAAACAGTTCCCGAAAGATCTCCTGTAAATATTTTTGGGATCACACTGCAAATAATGTTCAATAATGTTGTTTTGCCAGTACCACTATCACCTTTAACAGCAATAATATCACCCTTTTCAGCAGTGAATGAAAAATTATTTATCAATAATGGTGAATCTTCATTATATTTAAAGGTAATATTTTCTAACTTTAACATTATTTTATTTCAACTGTTTTTAGATATTTAATCCAACGCTGACTAAATTCATCTGATGGTATAACTAATCGAACAAATTGACCTGTCGCATCGTCTTGAAAAACAAGATAAAATCTTTCATTTTCTTCTTTAGTCAGATTGAGTGTTCCCCCATCTTTCGAATGGAAAATATATTCTGTTTTAATATCGGTTGGAATTTTTAATAATTTTAAAACTTCAGAAAATTGATAACCACTAAATTTATCACCACGATTAGTGTTGAAATTAATTTGCTTAATAGAACGAATTTTATTGAAAGAAAGAAATGTCTCTTTATCTTTATAAATTACTACAATTCCTTCTTCATCTGTTGCTTTGCTCTTCTGATAAAAGATAAGTGCAAGAAGAATTAGAATTAGAATAACAAGTATTAATAAAATCTTTTTCATAATCAATCTCCTGATTTCAAAGCTTTCTTTCACTTTTCCTTATATTAAGATTAGGAAGGTTATGAATAAGCTAAAAACTTTCCGAATTTTAAATGTAAGTATCACTTTGTGAGAAGCTTCGGAAAGACAACACACACT
>JAGGWC010000088.1 GCA_021157645.1 Candidatus Cloacimonadota bacterium
ATCCTTAGAGACGCCAAGGACAAAAGGTAGTTCCGGTTTACTTTTATTTGATAAAAAAGAAGCCCATAAGGAACAAGAAGATGTTTGTCTGCGCTGCGGTCGTTGTGTAGATATTTGTCCAATGAATCTTGTGCCTAGCCTTATCGCTCATCATGTGCGCAATGATGATTGGGATTCTGCAGAAAAATTTGGTGTGATGGATTGTATGAAATGTGGTAGTTGTGCTTATGTTTGTCCTTCTCACATCAAACTTATCCAATGGATAGATATTGGTAAGATCAAAGTGAGCGAGAAAAATAGAGCAAATTAGGAATTCGGGGTTCGGGATTCGGGATTAGAGGTTCGGGTTTCGGGACTCGGAAATATCATGAAAAATTATAAAGAGTTGATTGTTTGGCAAAAAGGAATAGAGCTAGCAGTAGAAATTTATCGAATTATTGATTTATTTCCCTCAAAAGAGAAATATGCACTTTCTAATCAGATGCAGCGAGCTGTTATCTCTATTTCTTCTAATATTGCTGAGGGATGGGGACGTGGAACAACAAAAGAATATATTTATTTTCTGCGTGTTGCAAAAGGTTCTTTACTGGAATTAGAAACACAAGTTATCATTGCTTTCAAGCTTAGATACATTGATCAAAATGATTTTAACATAGTTTCAGATATAATTATAAGCATCGCCATGATGCTAAATAAATTAATCTCAAAACTAAAAATGAAATTGGATTAAGAATAATGGAGCGGGAGCACAAACCCCGAACCCCGAATTCCTAATCCCAAGATAATGGAGGATATATGAACGATGTTTATGCTGTTTCTGCAGCACCGCATATAAAACAGGGAGTATCGATAAGTTCTACTATGTGGCAAGTCGTTTTAGCCCTTACGCCAGCATTGCTGGCAGGAATATTCTTTTTTGGGATTCAGTCTTTGCTTCTTACTCTTTATGCAGTTGTAGCAGCTGTAACTACAGAAGCATTGATCCAGAAATTCAGGAAAGCCCCCATCACAGTCAGTGATGGCAGCGCAGTTGTAACAGGCATTCTTATTGCCTTTAATATTAATTCTTCCTCACCTTGGTGGTTACCGGTTACTGGAGCGATCTTTGCAATTGCTCTCGGGAAACAGATATTTGGTGGATTAGGCTTTAATATTTTTAATCCTGCCTTGTTAGGACGTGCTTTCATGATGGCTTCCTGGCCAACTTTAATGACAGCCGGCTGGAAATTTACAGCGCCAATGAACAATTTATTCCAAAGCTCAATAAACGGACTTAGAAATTTACCCTCAAATGTTCCAGATGTTGTAACTTCGGCTACTCCGCTGGGAGTTGTAAAAGCTTTACGAGATACTACTCAAATTAGTAGTGATATGGCAAATACTGTAATGGATAACCTCACCAGCATGAACACACTTCAAGATCTTTTCTGGGGAAATATTGGTGGTGTTATTGGCGAAGTTTCTGCTGCTGCACTACTTATCGGCGCTGCCTATCTTGCATGGAAACATATCATAGAATGGAGAATTCCTGTGAGTTATATTGGGACTGTATTTGTTCTTATTTATATGTTTGGTGGAATCAATGGCATGTTCTCAGCTTCCATAATGCTTCCTATATTTCATATTCTTGCAGGAGGTCTTATCCTTGGTGCATTCTTCATGGCAACTGATATGGTAACTTCTCCAGTTACAAAAAAGGGAAGACTCATCTTTGGGATGGGTTGTGGAATTCTTACTGTTGTTATTCGTCTAATCGGAGGATATCCGGAGGGAGTATCATATTCAATTCTTCTGATGAATATTGTTGTTCCATTAATAGATAGATATACTATTCCCAAACCTTTCGGGCAAATTAAACGTAGATGAAAGAAATGAATCGCAAAGAAAAGAAAGATTTTATCATCACCTTTGCGCTTTTGCGCACTTAGCGGTAAATATTAAGGAGTATAAATGAAATATTATTTAAAGTTAGGTTTTATATTATTTATTATTACAGCTATTGCCAGCGGGGTTTTAGCTTACATGAATACACTAACTCAACCAATCATTGAAAAGAATCAACGAATAGCACAGGAAAAAGCAAGAAAAGAAGTTCTTCCTTCTGCTATCACTTTTGAGGAAGTTATCGGTGATATTACTTATCACATCGGTAAAGATGCTGGAGGAAATATTGTGGGGTACACATTTGTGGCTTCTCTTTATGGTTACAGCAGTGATGTGAAAACAATGGTTGGGATAAATACTGATCTTATCATTGAGAAGATCAAAATTATTTCTCAAGCAGAAACTCCAGGATTAGGAGCTAATTGTGAAAAACCGGAATTTCAAACACAATTCAGCGAAAAGCAAGAAACTGATATGAAGGTTGATAAAGACGGCGGTAATATTGTGAGCTTAACTGGTGCAACCATAACAACTCGAGCTATTACTAATTCCATTAAAGCTGCCTTAGACAAACTTGATCTCTCTGCTGAAAAAATTGAAGGGAGGATAGAATAATGACTTCACTTAAAGAATTTACGAAAGGATTTGTAAAAGAAAATCCGGTATTTGTGATGGCGTTAGGACTCTGTCCAACCTTGGCTGTTACCACTTCGGTAGTGAATGCAATTGGTATGGGATTAGCCGCAACTTTTGTACTGGTTTTCTCTAATATGTTTATTTCACTAATTAAAAATTTAATACCTTCAAAAATTAGAATTCCTGCATTTATCGTTGTTATTGCATCTTTCGTAACAATAGTTGATATGGTGATGCATGCATATCTTCCCGCTATTCACAAAAGTTTGGGATTATTCATTCCGCTTATTGTTGTAAACTGCATTATTTTGGGAAGAGCTGAAGCATTTGCCAGTAAAAATAATGTATTTAATTCCATCTTGGACGGTTTGGGAATGGGACTGGGATTCACACTTGCCTTAGTTGTTATTGGAAGTATCCGCGAGATATTGGGAGCCGGTCAGCTTCTGGGATTTAATGTTCTTCCCGAAACCTATAAACCGATGCTTATCGCAATATTGGCACCCGGAGCATTTATCGTGATGGGATTGCTGATGGGTTTAATGAATTTCAAAAAGAAGAAATAAATGAAACGCTGATCCACGCTGAGAAATATGAAAAAAAATATGAAGAAAGACATGGGAATAATGGTAAGAAAATTTAATAAAAAATCATACGTTTTCATAATTTTCATATAGAATCTGCGTTGAATAAAAGGAGTATATAAATGGAATTTGTTGGAAAAATACTTTTCATGGCTGTAATGGCCATCTTCGTTCAAAACTTTGTATTGATGAGATTCCTAGGGTTATGCCCCTACATTGGTGTATCCAAAAAATTGGATTCTGCCTTAGGTATGGGAATGGCTGTTATCTTTGTTATGACAATGGCATCTACTTTCACCTGGCTTATTTATACATACCTTTTAGTTCCTTTAC
>JAGGWC010000220.1 GCA_021157645.1 Candidatus Cloacimonadota bacterium
GAAGTTGGGAACATACTGAAAGCAACTGCTTCACCTTCATCTACACGATTAGAAAGTTCTTTCAAACCACGAATCCCACCAACAAAATCAATTCTTTTATCTTTTCTGGGATCACCAATTCCTAAAATTGGATTTAATAAATTATCCTGCAGAATAGCAACATCAAGTGATTTTACTGGATCACTTTCGTTAAATGTACCATTTTTAGCTGTAAGATTATACCAAGTACCATTCAGATACATTCCAAAATTATGCAATTTATTTGGTTTATAACCTTCTGATGTGCTATGAACTTCTACATCAAAATTTTCAGATACTTTATTCAAGAAATCTTCAACAGAGTTTCCATGCATATCTTTAACTACTCTGTTGTAATCCATTATATAAAGCTGATTATCAGGGAAAATAACAGAGAGAAAATAGTTATATTCTTCTTCACCAGTGTGATTTGGATTTTCCTTTCTTCTTCTCTGCCCTACTTTAGTCCCAGAAGCAGACCGATGATGTCCATCTGCTACATATAAAGAATCTATTTTAGAAAAAATATTCAAGATTTTTTCAATATCATTTTGCTGATCGATCTTCCAAAAAATATGTTTAATACCATCTTCAGTTTCAATATTATAAAGTGGATTCTCTTTAATGATCTCTTCAACAATTTCATTCATGTCTTTACGGGCACGATATGTAAGGAAAACAGGGCCTGTATTGGCATTTAGCGTATCAACATGCTTGATCCTGTCTGCTTCTTTTACAGCTCTTGTATGCTCATGTTTCTTAATAATTCCGTTTTCATAATCTTCTATGGAAGCCCCTGCAACCAGCCCGATTTCGTCAACATTTCCCATTATGAGACGATAGAGATAAAAACAAGGTTTTTCATCTTGAATAAGAATACCTTCATTTAACATTTTATAGAGATTTTTTCTACCTTTTTGATATACTTCATCACTGTAGACATCGGTATCTTCAGGAAGGTCTACTTCCGGTTTTATAACATGAAGAAAGCTATTTGGTTTACCTTTTACCTCTTCTCTTGCTTCTGTTGAATTCAAAACATCATAAGGAGGAGATGCTACATCTAAAATCTTATCTGTAGCAGGTCTAACTCCCATAAAAGGTTTGATCTTCGCCATTATTTCTCTCCTAATTTTAAGTAACTCAACATTCCGTTGTTGAGATTATTCTTTCGAGATCGGAATCTCGATCTACGCTTTTTCAACCGTCATGAACACTTCATTACCGTTGATGTCCCATTTTATCATATCTTCCTGCTCACCTTTGCAGCAATAAAATGAATCTGTTAATGTTTCTGCTTTTATGTATTCAGCATATTTTATGAAAACAGTCTGAATATTCTCGCTGCCAAAATAGAAAATCTTAATGCGATCCATGATCTCCATATTTTTATCCTTCCGAGTATTCTGGATTTTAGCAACAAGTTCACGAGCTAATCCTTCTTCAATGAGTTCTTCATTAAGATTTGTATCTAAAGCCACAAATAATTCTTGATTATAGGATTCAAATATAAATCCTTCTTTATCTTTTATAGAAATACTCAGATCTTCTTCAGTAAGCTTGAAAGTACTTCCATCCATCTCTAGATAATATTCATTATTTTTATGAAGAGTTTCCACGATATTATTTGAGTCCATTTGCTCTAAAGCAGCAACAATACGTTTTATATGCTTACCGTATTTTGGACCCATCACCTTGAAGTTTGCCTTGAATTCATAAGTAACAAAATTATCTTTATCGGTAATATACTTGATCTCTTTTACATTGATTTCTTCTTTTATCAAGTCTTCCATTCTAGCAATAAGCGGTTTGTATTTTTCGGGAACATAAAGCGCTCCCAGAGTTTGTCGAACCTTGATCTGACACGTATTACGCGCAGCTCTTCCCAAAGAAACGAGCTTAATAACAGAATCCATTTCTTCTTCCAGTTTGGGATGTATCACGTTCTTATTTACACTTGGGAAATCATCTAAATGTACACTTTCTTTTCCTGTAAGATTCGTGTAGACCTCCTCAGAAAGATATGGAGCAAAAGGAGCCATGAGTTTACAAACTTCAACTAACACATGGTATAAAGTAAGATAAGCTTCCTTTTTATTCTCAGAAAGTTCCATCTCCCAATATCTTCTACGGCAGCGGCGAACATACCAATTGCTTAAGTCATCAATCACAAAATCCTGGATAGCTCGAACGCTTTTTGTAGGATTATATTTATCATTATTTTTAGTAACAACTTCAATTAAATTATTCAATTTTGAGATGATCCATTTATCAATTTCTATAACTTTATTTTCATTAAATTCGAATTTTGAAGCATTGAAATCATCAATATTTGCATAAGTTACGTAGAAGGAGTAAACATTCTTCAACGTTCCAAAGAATTTATTTACTATTTCTATAACGCCCTGTTCATCAAATTTAGTTGGAATCCAAGGTGGGCTAACTGCAAGCAAATACCAGCGGATTGCATCTGCTCCATACTCTTCCATAAGCTTCATTGGGTCAACAGAATTTCCCTTACTCTTACTCATTTTCTGACCATTTTTATCTAATATAAGATCATTAACCAGAACATTTTTATAGGAAGTTTTTCCAGTTAACAATGTTGAAATTGCTAATAATGAATAGAACCACCCGCGAGTTTGATCGATTCCTTCACTTATGAAATCGGCAGGAAAAAGTTCTTCAAAAAATCTATCCTTATTCTCAAACGGATAGTGCCATTGTGCAAATGGCATTGCACCGCTATCGAACCAACAGTCGATAACTTCTGGAGTCCTCTTCATTTTTCCACCGCATTCACATTTAAATTCAATATCATCCACATACGGTCGGTGTAATTCAATATTTTCAGGAACAGCTGAGCCATCTTTCATTTCCCCTTTTTCACGTAATTCCTTTATTGAGCCAACACTTTTAAGTTTACCACATTTCTCACAAACCCATACATTGAGTGGAGTTCCCCAAAATCTATCTCTTGAGATTGCCCAGTCAATATTGTTTTCCAACCACTCACCAAAACGTTTTTCACCGACAAAATCGGGAGACCAGTTGATCTTGTTATTATTATCGATCATCTGTTGTTTGTATTCACTTGTTTTGATGTACCAGCTTGAACGAGCATAATAGATGAGTGGACTGTCGCAGCGCCAGCAGAAAGGATAACTATGAGTTATCTGCTTCCTTTTATAAAGAAGTTTGCGGTCTTTCATATTTCTAATGATACCTTTATCAGCATCTTTTACAAATATTCCAGCCCAGTCAGTGATTTTTTCATTAAATTTTCCAGCACCGTCCACAGGTTGAATAATTGGCAATTCATATTTTTTACCAATATCGTAATCATCCTGTCCAAAAGCAGGAGCAGTATGAACAACACCTGTCCCATCGTTCATTGTAACATAATCTGCCAAGCCTACATAAAAGGCTTTTTCTTTGGGTTTTATAAATGGAAAAAGTTGTTCATATTGTTTATATTCAAGTTCGCTTCCCAAATATTCTTCAACTATTTCATATTCTTCATCAATTATTGTTAATCTTGCTTTTGCCAAAATAAAGTACTCATTTTCCAACTTGATCTTAACATATTTTACATCGGGATGCATAACCAATGCAACATTTGAGATTAGCGTCCAAGGTGTTGTTGTCCAAGCAAGAAAATAAGTATTCTCTTCGTCTTTCAACTTGAATTTAACAAACACAGAAGGATCTTCCGTTTCTTTGTAACCCTGTGCCACTTCATGACTGGAAAGTGGAGTTCCGCAACTTGGACAATACGGTACAATTTTATGTCCTTTGTAGATCAATCCTTTCTTAAAGAAATCATTCAAAATCCACCATACGGTCTCAATATAATCATTTTCGAGTGTTATATAAGGATTATCAAGATCTATCCAGTAACCCATTTCTTTAGTCATCTCACGCCACTCTTTTTCATAGGAAAAAACAGAGTTCCTGCATTTCGCATTGAACTTTTCAAGTCCATACGCTTCAACTTCTTTTTTATCATTAAGTTTAAGTTGTTTTTCTACTTCAATCTCTACCGGAAGTCCGTGTGTATCCCAACCTGCCTTTCTCTTAACCTGAAAACCTTTCATGGTTTTGTAACGACAAACAGAATCTTTTAAAGTTCTGGCAATTACATGATGAATTCCCGGCATTCCATTAGCTGTGGGAGGACCTTCAAAAAATATAAATTTTTCTGCATCATTTCTGTTTGTTTCACTTTTTATTGCTATATTGTTCTTAACCCAATAATCTCTTATTCTCTTTTCCAGAGTGGATGTTTTCTCTTTTACATCGACTTTATTATACATTTATTCTCCTAATATATTGGTAAATCAACATTCCTGTGTTGATATTATTTTATCGAGAGCGGAATCTCGAATTACGTAAATCAACATTTCGTTGTTGAGTTTTTATCGAGATCGGAATCTCGATTTACGACTCTTTATCATCTTCTTCAAACAATTCTTTATATTGTTCTTTAAGTTCTGGAATATCCTTCACATAATTTTTCCAAGCTTCCATAACTTTATCTACATCTACACATTTAGGGCATAATACAAGTGTATTTTCCGGTGTAGTTCCAATATAACCTCGGTCATAACAATACCCGCAATTTTTCTTCTTTCTGTTATGAGCCGCAAACTCTTTAGCTTTTTCTAAATGTATCTCATCAAGCTTAAACATATTTACCTCAAAAAAATATTTTTTCAAAAATTTTATTATATCTAAATATGTCAATGATATATGAATAAGATTACCTTTGAAAGGTTTAAAATAATTCCAATTCAGTCCCAGCCCTGAAGGACTGGGCTATTTTCTGGGTTTCATTCATACCAATGCATAAACGGTTGGGCTATTCAAAAATCTGCATTTGCTCCTGCAAAGCAAATTAGGAGAGAGTTGGGGTGAGGTAAAACGTGAGATCCACGTTTACATGGGGATGGCAATGTATGGTCAATTTCTCAATTTGACCGAGAGACAATATGATTCTGCAAGACTTGAATTGAATTAAACCCCCTTTGATTCCCCCTTACAAAGGGGGACGGAAGTCATCTTTCCAAAATTACAATATTCTCAATATGATATGTATGAGGGAACATATCCAAAGGCTGCATCTCCTTTGGAACAAAACCTTTTTCCATCATCAATTTAACGTCTCTAACTTGCGTCATTGGATCACAACTTATATAAATTATTTTCTTAATATCAGATGGAATGTTATCAATTATTCTTTGTTCAAGTCCTTTACGTGGTGGGTCAAAAATTATTGTATCTATTTTATGATCTTTTAATATTTTTGGTAATTCTATTTCTGCATAGCCAGCAACAAATTCACAGTTATCAATTTTATTGAGTTTTGCATTATCTTTTGCATTCTGCACAGCTTTTACGTTATTTTCAATTCCAATAACTTTTGCTATTTTATCTGCTAGATAAAGTCCGATAGAACCAACTCCACAATAAGCATCAATCACGTTTGAATCTTCTGAAATTGCTTGTTTAACAAATTTGTACATTTTCTCAGCTTGTTTTGTATTTACCTGGAAAAACGATTTATAATTAAGTTTGAATTTGGTCTTCTCTATCTGTTCATTAATAAAATCACGACCGAATAATATCTTCTCATCGTCACCCAGAATTACATTTGTTTTCTCAGGATTAATGTTTTGGATAATTCCCACAATATTTGGATAAGCTTCTAATAATATCCTCTCTAATTGTCTTGAAAATGGTATTTTGCGGTTTCTAGTAACAAGGACCACGATAATTTCATTTGTCTTTTCTGCATATCGAATGCCAATATGACGAATATTCCCAGAATGATTTCTCTCATTATAAACCTGCATTTTAGATGCTTCAATGTATGATATTACTTTTTCACAAATATCATCAAAAAGAGGTGGTTGAAGTTTGCAACTTTTGTGTGGAATAACATTATGCGATCTGCTCTCGAACATTCCAGTAATTGGTTTTCCATCTTTTTTCGCCACAGGAAAAAAACTTTTATTCCGATATGGTTCTTTGCTGGATGCTATAATTTTATTGATCTTTCCTATCTCAATATTCTGAAAAATCTCTTCAACAATTTCTTGTTTATAACTAAGTTGATCTTCGTAAGAAATATTAAGCCAATCACAGCCACCGCATTTTCCAAAAACTTCGCAATTTGGTTCAATTCTTTTGGGTGAGCTTTTAACAATATTTTCAATTTTACCAAAGCTAACTTGACGTCTAGTGCTAATTATTTGAACATCTAAAACATCTTCAGGAACTGCATTAGAAACAAAAACAGGATTTGAATTCTCGAATCCAAGTCCCAATCCTTTGTAAACCAGCTTTTCTATTTTGAGTTCTTTTATTATTCTCATTTTATCCTTTTCTTTAATTGATAATATTTTAATTTCCAAACAACAATTATTGCTTCACGAACTATCTTTTTAGACATCTTAGATTGCCCTACACGCCTATCAGTAAACACAATGGAAAGTTCTTTAATTTTAAATTTCTTAACCCATGTTCGGAAATTCATCTCAATTTGGAATGAGTATCCATCTGATAGGATATCGTCCAGATTGATGCTTTCAAGCACTTCTCTTCTGAAACATTTGAATCCACCTGTTGGATCATTTATCCTCATTCCAGTTATCATCTTGGCATATTGAGCTGCCAAAAAACTCAGGATCAACCTACGTAATGGCCAGTTTACAACATTAATTCCTTTTAGATACCTTGAGCCAATTACAAGATCAGCATTTTCCATTTCATCGAGAATTCTTGGAATATCATTTGGATCGTGCGAAAAATCTGCATCCATTTCAAAGATATAATCATAATCATTTTTTAGTGCATATTTGAAACCGGCAACGTAAGCTGATCCGAGTCCCATTTTTCCTTCACGTTCCAATAAATGAATACGCTTATTTTCTTTCTGTTTTTCCTTAACTATATTAGAAGTTCCATCAGGTGAGTTGTCGTCAACTATTAGAACATCAATACTTTCTTTCTGCCTGAGGGCTGCGTCAATGATAAGAGAGACATTTTCTGCTTCATTATAGGTTGGAATAATAACTAATGTTTTCATTTTTCATCCATATTATTTTTTAATAATTGTGTTTCAGGAACTTTTGCTTTGCGTTTTGCAGGAACTCCCTGCCAGATATCTTCAGCAGTTACATCCTTTGTTACAAGGCTTCCGGCTGCAACCATTCCATCTTCATTTATCGTCTTTCCCGGCATGATAGTTGAATTCACTCCGATTCGACTGCCTTTTTTCATTGTGATCCCTTTAAAATGATTGAAGCGTTCTTTATCACGAGCCATATAATTATCATTGCTGGTGGCAACTGCCGGAGCAACAAAACAATAATCCTCAATCTCAGAATATGCTGTGATATAGCAATTCGTTTCTAATTTACATCTTTCACCAATTGTCACAAAATTCTCAATTGATACATTTCTTCCAATAATATTCAGATCACCAATTATTACATTTTCACGAATTGTTGCCAGATCTGCAATCAGACAATTGCTTCCAATTTCACATTGAACATAAATTACAACATTCGTTCCGATTTGACATTGATCTCCAATTTTAGCAGGTTTCAAATTTGGATCCACTTTAAAAATACTGCGAGGAGAACTAAGTGGTTTTTTACCAATAATTGTGTTATCGTCAATTCGTACATTATCGCCTATCTCGCATCCTTCGTGAATAACTACGCTATGACCGATCAGGCAATTTGTTCCAATTACCACATTATCCAATATCACACAATTAAAACCAATTTTTGTGTCAGCTCCAATTTGTGCTGAATCTGAAATATGCTGATTCATCTAATCCTCCAAATTATGATGAAATCACATTTATTAACACTTGATTTGAAGTAAAGTATTTTAATGAGTAAATAGAAAAAGCCTGCAGAAATCTACAGGCTTTGAATTCTTAATATTCAGTTTCTAATTTACACAAGACCTTGATCAAGCATTGCATTTGCTACTTTCATGAATCCAGCAATATTAGCACCTTTAACGTAATCTACAAAGTCACCTTCAGTTCCATATCTAACGCACTGTTCGTGAATATCTTTCATTATTCTATGAAGTTTTTCATCCACTTCTGCGCGAGTCCAATTAAAACGAAGACTATTTTGTGACATCTCAAGTCCGCTTGTAGCTACACCACCAGCATTAGCAGCTTTACCAGGAGCAAAGATAATTTTCTCTGCTTGTAAAGTATGAACAGCTTCTGGAGTACAACCCATGTTAGAAACTTCAACAACATATTTGCAGTCATTAGCAATCAAGTTCTTGGCATCTTCTTCACCTAATTCGTTTTGAGTTGCACATGGCATGGCAATGTCACATTTAACTTCCCAAGGACGTTTCCCTTCAAAGAAAGGAACATCAAATTCTTCAGCATAATCTTGAACTCTATCATTGTTAGAAGCACGCATTTCCAGAAGGAAATCTACTTTTTCACCCGTAATACCAGCTTCATCATAAATATATCCATCAGGACCGGAAAGTGTAACAACCTTACCACCCAATTCATTTATTTTTAGTATTGCACCCCATGCAACATTACCGAAACCGGAAACGGTAACGGTTTTACCTTTGATCTCATCTTTAACTTCAGCCAGCATATCAGTACAGAAATAAACCGCACCAAAACCTGTTGCTTCCGGTCTTACAAGACTTCCACCCCAGTTCAAACCTTTTCCGGTAAGAACGCCGGTAAATTCATTCTTTAGTTTTTTGTACATTCCAAATAGGTAACCAATCTCACGTCCACCCACACCGATATCACCGGCTGGAAC
>JAGGWC010000204.1 GCA_021157645.1 Candidatus Cloacimonadota bacterium
AAGAGTTTTTACAAGTCGCAACACAAGCACCACAACCAATACAGGCAGCACTGTCAAAAGCACTTTCGGCTATATCGTGATGAATAGGAATTGAATTTGCTTCAGGAGCCATTCCTGTAAAGGAAGATATATAACCACCTGCCTGAATAATTTTATCCATGGAAGTTCTATCTACTTTTAAATCTCTTATCACAGGAAATGAATTTGCTCTAAAAGGTTCAATAGTAAGTATATCACCATCATCAAATGAGCGCATATGTGTTTGGCAGGTTGTAAAATGCTCTTCTGGTCCATGGGCTTTACCATTAATTACCAGTGAACATTGTCCACAAATACCTTCTCTACAATCGTGATCAAACTCAACTGCTCTTTCTCCTTTTACGGCAAGTTGTTCATTTAAAACATCCAGCATTTCTAAAAAGGACATGTCTTCACTTATATCTGATAATTTGTAGGTTACTAATTTACCTTTATCGTTGGCATTATCTTGTCGCCAAATTTTTAACGTTATATTCATAACTTTTAGTATTGAGTAATGAGTATTAAGTAGTGAGAAAACTAAATACTCACTACTAATATCTCAATACTATTTATAACTTCTTGTTTTAACTTCTATATCTTTAAATTCCAATTGCTCTTTATGTAATTTCCAGTCTTTTCCCTGCATCCATTCCCATGCTGCGGAATACATAAAATTCACATCATCACGTACTGCTTCCCCATCTTCTGTTTGATATTCTTCACGGAAGTGTGCACCACAACTTTCATTTCTGCTTAAAGCATCTACCGCCATTAATTCAGCAATTTCCAAATAATCTGCAAGTCGGCCTGCTTTTTCAAGTTCTGAATTCATTCCATCTGCATCTCCTGCTACAGCAACATTTGTCCAGAATTCATCACGCAGTTTTCTAATCTCTTCAATAGACCATTTCAACCCTTTTTCATTTCTTGACATTGCCACTTCTTTGAACATTACTTGTCCTAATCTACGGTGGATCTTGTCAACAGGCATATTTCCTTTGATTGCTAAGATTTTTTCTAATTGTGCTTTTACAGTTTTTTCGGCCTCATCAAATTCAGGAGTATCCGTTGAAATTTTTCCTGTACGGATCTCATTGGACAGATAATTTGATATTGTATTTGGTAAAATAAAGTTACCATCTACAGATGCTTGTAATAATGAATTTGCTCCCAAACGGTTGGCACCATGATCTGCAAAATTTGCCTCACCAACAGCATATAAACCAGGTATGGTTGTTTGTAATTCATAATCAACCCATAAACCTCCCATAGAGAAATGTGCTGAAGGAGCAATTTTCATTGGTTCTTTGTATGCATTGATATTGGTGATTTTTTGATACATGGTAAAAAGATTACCATATCTCTCTTTAATAGTATCTTCACCCAATTTGTCAATTGCAGTTTTAAAATCAAGATATACAGCATTTTTAAGTTTGCCAATTCCATGACCGGCATCCATTCTTTCTTTTGCCGCACGTGATGCAACATCACGAGGTACTAAATTACCAAATGCTGGATAACGACGTTCTAAGTAATAATCTCTGTCTTCTTCCGGAATATCTCCAGGTTTTCTATCGTCATCTTTCTTTTTAGGCACCCAGATACGACCGTCATTTCGTAATGATTCTGACATTAGAGTCAGTTTTGACTGATGCTCCCCTGCCTGAGGTAATGCAGTTGGGTGAATTTGAGTCCATGAAGGATTTGCAAAATAGGCACCCTTTTTATGAGCACGCCATGTTGCAGATCCATTAGAATTCATCGCCAAAGTAGAAAGATAAAATATCTTTCCAAATCCACCTGTTCCTAAAACCACAGCATGTGCTGAATGACGTTCTATTTTACCGGTAATAAGATCTCGTACAATTACCCCTCTTGCTTTGCCATCAACTACCACAAGATCTAAGATCTCATGACGACTATACTGGGTTAAAGTTCCTTTTTTAACCTGTTTCATCATTGCCTGATAAGTGGCTAATAATAATTGTTGACCAGTTTGTCCACGAGCGTAAAAGGTTCTGGAAACCAAAACACCACCAAAAGAACGGTTGCTTAAATAACCACTGTATTCTCTACCAAAAGGTACTCCCTGAGCAGTCATATGATCTATCAAATCAACCGAACATTCAGCCATTCTGTACACATTTGCTTCACGTGAGCGATAATCCCCACCTTTTACGGTGTCATAAAACATTCTGTAAATGGTATCACCATCATTTTTGTAGTTCTTGGCGGCATTTACACCACCTTGTGCCGCTACTGAATGTGAACGACGTGCAGAATCCTGAAAAAAGAATACTTTTACGTTATAACCTAGTTCAGCTAATGATGCAGCTGCACCACCACCAGATAAACCACCACCTACAACAATGACGTCAATTTTTTTACGATTTGCAGGATTTACTATATTTGTTTTATCCAGATAATTTTGCCATTTATCTTTTAAAGGTCCTTCCGGAATTTTTGCGTTAAGAGCCATAATTTTTTTATTTGAAGTAAAGAATGATAGGGATGATTGCATATAACACTGCCATGATCAAAGAAAACCACAAAGCTATAATCTTTATAATGTTCATTGCTTTTTCAGGATATAGACCTAAGGAACGATGTGCACTTTCAATACCGTGAATAATATGTAATCCAAAAGCAATGATACCTATTTCATAAAGCACTACCATCCACCATACCTTGAATGTTTCTATCACTAAATTATAAAGATCATGTTCAACTTTCAACACCTTGTACTGGAGCCAAAATTGAGCCATGTGCATCACAATAAAAGCACCTATAGTAACTCCTAAAAGACCCATATTTCTAGAGATCCAGGAGCTTGAAGAGTTATCAACTACTTGATATTTTTCTCCTTTTGCTTTCCAATTATCCCAAGTGATTAGTGCAGCATCAAATATATGCAATGCAATGGCAGCATATAAAACCCATGCAACTACTGTAATTGGCCAAAAATGCACCAAGAAATGCGAATAAGCATTGTACATATCATGCTGATTAGCAACATTTCCCCAAAATTCAATTGGAAAAAATGAATCTGGTAAAATTAATATCAAATTCCCTGCAAGATGTATGATCAGAAAAAAGATAATGAAGAGTCCGGTAACAGCCATTAGGTTTTTACGACTAACAGAAGTTTTAAATAATCCTTTTTTAAATGCCATAAGGCTTAATTTTTAAATTAACTTTACAAATGTAAGTAAGTGTGCTATATAATCAAGTATGATTTTTATCAGCCTATATTAAATATAGCTATTTATAATCAATCTAAATTAGAACCATAAA
>JAGGWC010000132.1 GCA_021157645.1 Candidatus Cloacimonadota bacterium
AATTATCCCAATCCTTTCAACCCTAATACAACAATATTTTTTGAAACCACGAATTCACACGAAAATGCACGAATTGAAATATACAATTTGAAGGGTCAAAAAGTGCAGGAATTCGATGTCATCCTGAACGACGTCGAAGGAGAATCGAATTCAATAACTTGGAACGGAACCGATTCAAACAACCAATCGGTTTCTAGTGGAATCTACTTCTATCAATTAAAAGTAGACGGAAAATCCATTGCTAAAAATAGATGTTTATTGTTAAAATGAAATATTATCAAGGACATAAAATGAAAAAATTACTATTACTCACTTTCATTATTATCAGCTGTAGCTTGTTTGCTGGATACAAAGATATTCCGGTTACCAGAGATCTTGATCCTAATGCAGAATATGACACTTATCAAGATTGGCTTTCCAGTCATCCACAACAGCAAACACAATTTAATGAAGTTAGTAGAATGTTTTCCCATCAGCGGGATGGTGGATTTCTAATTATTGTTAATGATGCTTTGTATGAAGATATTGAACAATCGATTCAAACATATCAAGAAGATCTTGCAAATGAGGGATTTGATTCCTTTGTCTTGGAATTTGACGGGACATCACATTTTGATCTAAGAATTCAAATAATAGTATATAATCAGTTAGAAGATGTTACGAATGTTGTTCTGATCGGAGATTTACCGGTTCCCTGGTTCGAACTTTTTGAAGACTGGAACAATAATGGAATACAGGATAACGGTGAAGAATGGGTAGAATTCCCCTGTGATCTTTATTATACAGATATTGATGGAGTCTGGGACGATACTGATGCAAATGGAGTTTATGATTATCATGAAGGAAATAAACAACCAGAGATAAGTTTAGGTAGAATAGTTGCTGATAATATGAGTATGCTTTCTACAACAGAAGAAGAATTAATAAATGATTACTTTCAGAAAAATCATCTTTTCAGATCAGGGATACTTATTAGCTATGATACTTCTTTAGCATATATAGATGACGACTGGGCTTATTGGGGTACACAATATCAGCAGGCAATGCAGCTTGCATATCCTTCTGTGGAATTGGTTAATGATATTGAGGAGACAAATGCTGGTGATTATAGAGATAACCGTTTAATTGCCGATTATGAATTCATTCAGGTTCATGTTCATTCTGGACCGAATGCACATTATTTCTATTATAATAATGGAAATAATTATGAACTTGTAAATAATTATGAAATAGAAGGAATAAATCCAACTGCACATTTCTATAACCTTTTTTGTTGTTCAAATTCCAGATATACAACCGCAAATAATATGGGTGGGATGTACATTTATGGAAGTGATCACGGTTTGGCAACTATAGGTTCAACCAAAACTGGCAGCATGCTTGGCTTTTCAGATTTTTACCAACCATTTTCTGAGAATCTAACAATTGGAGAATCACTTCGTTTATGGTGGGAAGCCAATGTAGATACGGGTCCGGATTGGTGTTGGGAACGAGCTTGGTTTTATGGAATGATAGTTCAGGGAGATCCATCGTTACTTCGAGAATATGAGCACGGTGACGTGATCTATATTCCGCAGGATTTTCCAACGATTCAACAAGGAATTGATGCAGCTAGTGATGGTTTTATTGTCTTTGTAGATGATGGAACATATTATGAAAATCTTATTATTGATGGTAAAGATATAATTCTTCAATCAATAAATGGTGCTGAAAACTGTATTATTGATGGTTCTTTAGATGATTCGGTTGTAATTATCCAAGAATCTGATAATTCAGAAATTAGAGGATTTACAATTCAAAATGGTTTAGCATCTTATGGTGGTGGTGGGATTAATATTTCTGGATCTCCGTTAATAGAAGAATGCATTATTCAGAATAATTCTGCTACTCGTGGTGGTGGTATTCATGTTTTTGGTTCTCCTATTATCGAGAATAATGTCATTCAAAACAATACGGTTACAGTTGCCGGTGGTGGCATCCGGTCACAAGAAGGTAATATGATTGTGAAAAATAATGTAATAACGCAAAATATTTCTGATGTTTACGGTGGTGGCATTCATGTAGCCACATCAGGTTACATTGAAATAGATAGTAATCTGATCAAAGAAAATGAAGCCCAGAGAGGTGGAGCAATTTGTTTTCATAATGAAAATGCAGGTGGCATAATTACGAATAATCTAATAGTAGAAAATGTAGCTGAATACTTTCATTCAGATTTTGGTTATCTTACCGGGAATCATGTATTAATAAATAATACATTTGCAAATAATGTAGTTGATAGTCTGGGAATTAATTTTGGTCAAACATGTAACGCAGTTCTCATTAATAATATAATTTGGGAAAATGCTGATGAAGAGATCAGAATTAATCCAGATACCAATGTAGAAGTAAGATTTTGTAATATCCAAGGAGGTTGGGAAGGAGAAGGCAATATTGATGTTATTCCACGTTTTATGGGTCAGAGTTATGGTGATTACAGTATCACAGGATTTAGCCATTGTGTAGGAGCCGGTATCGAAGAGATAGAAATTAATGGGACATTGTACTATGTACCGGAATTTGATATTGAAGGAACTATTCGTCCAGCTCCGGTTGGGTCAAATCCGGATATAGGAGCTTATGAACATCTTAATGGCGAACCTTTTGTTTCTGCTGAAAACACACAATTATTAATACCAGATTACAAATTACAAAACTACCCTAATCCTTTCAATCCTGCTACAACTATCTCATTTTCTGTAACACAAAATTCCGATTTTGTGAATCTTGAAGTATATAACATCAAAGGGCAAAGAGTGAAATCTTTCCTAATTAACCAATTTACTAATTCACCAGTTCACCAAGTTACCTGGAACGGAACCGACTCAAACAATAAACCGGTTAGCTCAGGAATCTATTTCTACAAATTAGTAGTTGATAAAAAAAATGTCGCAAATAAAAAAATGCTGTTGATAAAATAACCTTCGGAATGGTTTTCGAGCTTTTTACTTTTCTTGACCTTCCGAATGGTTATAGTAATAATGGCTCAAGTAAATTATTAATATAGAAAGAATTAAATACTAAAGATAAGGAAATATATGTTTATAGATTTTTCACGAATTAAGGTTGAATCAGGAAGAGGTGGAAGCGGATGTGTTAGCTTTCGCAGAGAAAAGTTTGTTGCCAAAGGTGGTCCCGATGGTGGTGATGGTGGCAAAGGTGGAAATATTATAGCTGTTGGCAATGAGAATATTAATACACTCATTGCTTATCGTTACAACAAACTTTTCAAAGCTGAGAGAGGACAACATGGGCAGGGTAGTGATAAAACCGGTTCCTGTGGGGAAAACAGATATTTAGATTTACCACTCGGAACTGAGATATTTGATATTACCGATGGGAAAAGAGAGAAAATTGGTGAAGTATTGAGTCATGGACAAAAGATCTTTCTAGCAAAAGGTGGAAATGGAGGAAGAGGTAATACCAGATTCAAAAGTGCTACCAATAAAGCTCCCAGATATGCTAAACCTGGTGGTGACAGTCAATATCGTGAGCTTGAACTTGTTCTTAAATTAATGGCTGATGTTGGATTAGTCGGTTTCCCAAATGCAGGGAAATCAACTTTGTTGAGTAAAGTTTCATCCGCTCATCCTAAGGTGGCAGATTATAAATTCACAACTCTTGCACCTTCGCTCGGGGTGGTTCAGGTTAGTGATTTTGAATCTTTTGTTATGGCTGATATTCCGGGAATAATCGAAGGAGCACATAATGGTAAAGGTTTGGGAGATCAATTCTTAAAACATATTCAAAGAACCAAAATTCTTCTATTCCTTATCGATATTGATTCAGCAGATCCATTTAATGATTATCAAGTATTAAAGAAAGAACTGCATCTTTACGATCCTTATCTGGATAAAAAACCACATCTAATTGCACTTAGTAAAATGGATACAATCCCAGAAGACGATAAAGAAGAATTCTATAATTTATTGAAAAATGAATTTGAGAAAAAATTACATGAAAATATTATTTCAATATCATCTGTCTCTGGTGAAAATATGAGAGAATTAATTATTAAATTACATCAGATATTAGCAAAATTGGATAAAGAATAATAAACCAATGAAAATCCTGATAGTTCCCGATTCGTTCAAGGGAAGTCTATCTTCCCAACAGGTAGCAGATGCAATTAAAGAGGGAATCAATAATTCACAATTTGAAATAGAGAAGATCCCAATGGCTGATGGAGGAGAGGGAACAGTAGATTGTCTTATCTCCACTTACCGAGGTAGAAAATTAAAGGATTTTGTTACAGATCCATTAGGCAGAAAGATCCAAGCTGAATTTGGTGTTCTAAAAGATAAGAAAACCGCAATTATCGAAATGGCATCAGCTTCAGGATTGCTTCTTATTCCAAAAAACAAAAAAAATCCACTTTACACCACAACTTATGGCACAGGTGAATTAATCAGGAAATCTATTGAGCTGGGATTTACAAAGATTATTCTGGGTTTAGGAGGAAGTGCAACTACAGATTGCGGAGCTGGAGCTTTGCAGGCTTTAGGCGTGAAACTCTTAGATAAACAAAATGTAAATATCAGATTTGGTGGTTTATATTTGAAAGAGCTAAAGAGAATTGATGTTTCAACTCTGGATAAATATAAAGATATTGAATTAACTTTTTTGTGTGATGTCTCTAATAAATTACTCGGAGTCAATGGATCTGCAAGAATTTACAGTCAACAGAAAGGAGCGTCTTTAGAAGAAATACAAATACTGGAAAATAATTTAGAACATTTTGCAAGAATCGTGAAACGAGATACTGGAATCGATATAACAGATATTAATGGTAGCGGAGCAGCAGGTGGATTAGCGGCAGGACTCTCTCTTCTATTCAAATCTCATTTTGTTTCAGGAAGCGAATTTGTAATAGATGCTGCTAACTTGAGGACAAAAATTCAGAATGCAGATATTATCATTACCGGTGAAGGTGAATTAAATTCTCAAACAAAATTCGGTAAAATCCCATATAAGATTGCTGAAATTGCTAAAGAATACAATAAGAATGTAATTGGTATTTTTGGCAGTATTACTGAAGATGCAAGAGAAGAATACAAACAGGAATTCTCGTTAATATCAGAATTATGTGAGAAAGGAATTTCCACAAAAAAAGCTATGCAAAATGCATATTCATTATTGGCTGGACAAACAAAAAAAATATTTGAAGAGCTTCAAATAAATTTGTTTTAGTTCAAGATTGAAAATGTGTATTTGATTTCCAATTCCGCTTAGCTCCCATTTATAAGGGGAGATTAAAAGGGGTTTATTTAAGCAAAAATCAAATACAATAAAGATTAATATATCGGAGAAAAAATGAAACCAAAAATATTTGTTACAAGAATGCTGCCTGATCTAGTAATGGAAAAACTAAATGAGTATTTCGTAGTGAACGCAAATCCAGAAGATAGAGCCCTTTCTAAAGAAGAGATTAAACGGGGAACATCAGATTGTGATATCCTTTTATGTTTACTCTCAGATACAATTGACTCAGATATTATCTCCTGTAATCCAAATTTGAAAGGGATTGTGAATTATGCAGTTGGCTTTAATAATATTGATGTGAAACATGCAACAAAATTGAATATTCCGGTTACAAATACTCCCGGAGTTTTAACCGAAACAACAGCTGATATGGCTTGGGCTTTGATGTTCAGCACAGCAAGACGAATTGTAGAATCTGATAAATTCATGCGGGAAGGAAAATTTAAAGGTTGGGAACCAAAATTATTTCTAGGTTTTGATATCTATGGAAAAACACTTGGAATAATTGGTGCCGGGAGAATCGGAACAGCAGTTGCAAAACGTGCATTGGGTTTTAACATGAAAATTCTATATTCGGATAATAATTCTGATATTGAAAATACAATAAAAGCAGAGAAAGTTGATCTTGAAACGCTGCTCAAAAATTCTGATTTTGTCTCTCTTCATGTTCCAATGTTACCGGAGACAAAACATTTGATTGGAGAAAAAGAACTAAAAATAATGAAAGATACAGCCATTCTGATTAATACTTCTAGAGGTGCTGTCGTTAATGAAAAGATGCTTTTAAAAGCTCTGCAGGAAAATTGGATTACTGGTGCTGGTTTGGATGTATATGAAAATGAACCAAAGTTAATTGATGGCTTGATCGATTGTGATAATGTTGTTCTTGCTCCGCATATTGCCAGTGCTTCTGTGGAAACCAGAACCAATATGGGATTTATCGCAGTTGAGAATGCCATTACCATCTGGCAGGGAGAAATTCCACCACAAATTGTAAATAAGGAAATTTATGAAAATTAATCTAGAAAAAATAAAAGCTTGGCTCAAATTGCTTTCTGCTCCTGAGGTTGGGCATGCAACAGCAATTAGACTTGTAAAGACTCTTGGAGAACCAATTGATTTTATTAACGATATTCCAAAATTAAACGAAATTGAATTTATCTCAGAAGTAGCAAAGGAGTATCTAACAAATTTAAAAGAACCAAATAATTGGAAAAATATTTGTGATCTAATAGAGCAATACAATATAAAATTTGTTTCAATTTTGGATGATGAATATCCCGGACCACTGAAAAATATCTTCGATCCACCTCCTTTCCTATTTTATCGAGGTACAATAATGAAGGATGATTTCCGGCGTGCGCTTGGTGTTGTGGGTACTAGGAAGGCAAGTAACTATGGTAAGCTGATGACGAAAAAAATTGTGCAGGAACTTGCTGGAGCAGGTTTTACTATTGTGAGTGGACTAGCTTATGGCATTGATACAATGTCGCATTTGGCAGCTTTGGATAGTGGAGCCAGAACTTATGCTGTGATGGGAACAGGAGTCGATCAGATCTATCCTTCCAGAAATAGAGAATTGGCAGAACGAATTTTAGAAAACGGTGTCTTAATCTCTGAATTTATCCCGGGAAGCAAAGCAGAAAAATGGAATTTCCCAATTAGAAACAGAATAATCAGTGGTCTTTCTTTAGGCAGTTTGATAATTGAAGGAAGTAAGAAAAGCGGAGCCTTGCTCACGGCAAAATTTGCGATGGATCAAAACAGAGATGTATTTGCTTTGCCGGGTGATGTTAACCGTCCGCAAGCAGAAGGTCCTAACTACCTGATAAAATTGGGAGCAAAGATCGTAACAAAAGCAGCAGATATTTTAGAGGAATATGAACTTGTAATGGACCAACAACAAAGGTTATTTCCTAAACTAAATGAAAAAGAGGAACAAATATATCAAATCTTGTTACAAAATAAACCCGAGACTCATTTTGATAAATTGATAGTTGAAACCGGTTTTACAGTTGGTCAAATTTCTACGATATTGCTTTCACTCGAATTGAAGAATGTAGTTAAGAAAGTACCTGGTAATAAGATAGTGCCGTTATATTAACTCATCCTGCTGTCCTTCTCTTCTCGCTACGCTCGGAAAGAAGGAACATAAGAATATGTGATAGAAATATGAAGGAAGATATTAGAGATGTTTGTAGAAGATTCAGGAAGAATCAAACCAAAGCTGAAAATGCCTTTTGGAAAGTTGTTAGAAATAGGCAGATCGATGGATATAAAATTTTACGACAATATCCAATTAGCTTTGAATGGAATGATCAAATCCGATTCTTCATTGCAGATTTCTACTGCCATAAAACAAAACTTATTATCGAAATCGATGGTGGTATTCATGAAACTCAAAAGGAATACGATAAGATGCGAGAACAAATAATTAGTTTACTCGGATTTCGGATTATCAGATTTTCCAATGAAGAAGTTCTTTATCACATCAAGGATGTTGTAGAAAAATTGAAAAATGTTTTCATATGAAATAATGCGCTCCTCTTCTCTGACGCGTTGGCTTGTTCGTAAGAACAAACAAATGCTTTTCTTCTTGCATTACAACGAGAGAAGGGGTTGGAGGATGAGTAATATTTTTGTATTGACTAAAAATACAAGAGGTTAATTTCAAATTATGCAAAATATAAAAACTAATGAAAGAGAATTAGCAAGTAAAGTTGCTCAATGGTTTAATGAACAGATAAATAGGGGAAAATATCCTTTTACAACCGTAAGTAATGAAACCGGAATTAAGGTTGATAAAACAACTTACTTCGGTGATATTATCATTTGGGAGAACAGGGAAATTAATAAAGCATTTTCCTATATCGAATTGAAACCACCATTTGGCAAAACTGAAGACATTGAACGATTCAGAAAAAAAGCGGTTCAACTGAATGTTAAGATTGCTTACACTTGGGATTTCCAATCGTTGAATGCTTATGAAATAAAAGATAATAAAATTGAATTATCTGCTACTGAAAATTATTCAGTTCTTACAAATATTGAGGATTGGAAAAGAGGAGATAAACAAGCTTACATTAAAGCCTTTATTTCTAGAATTTGTGACGAACTTCTGAATTTTTCTGAAAAAGGTCAATTCAGGAAATTCACCCCTGAAAAACATTATTTCATCCGTTTCTTGCGAAATATTGTTGATGATCTGATTCCTTCATTCGAACAATTTATAAGAATAAACCATAAACAGAAAGAATACAAAAGTATAATAAACAAATTTGTTGCTGAACAGGGAATTGCTTATCCAAACGATGAAGATTTCTATAGGTTAATTGCCAGCCAGCGGGTTTATGGTTTGATAACAAAGATCATTTTTTATCTAACCATAAAAAGGCATTTTAAAGAATTACCTGATTTATATACTGAAGACGAAAAAGACCTCGAAACAAATCTAAAATATGCTTTTTCGCAAGCTCAAGAAATTGATTGGCAAGCGGTTTTTGAAACTGATCCGATAGAAGATTTAGGGATTCCGCAAGAAGCATATTCTCCTTTGAATGATCTATTCTCACATTTGAAGATCTATAATTTTGGAGCTTTACCGGAAGATGTTATAGGTGAGTTGTTTGAAGAAATTATCGACCCGAAAAGACGACACGAATTGGGGCAATATTTCACTCGTGAAGATCTCGTTGATCTGATAATTGCTACAA
>JAGGWC010000039.1 GCA_021157645.1 Candidatus Cloacimonadota bacterium
AACGCATCCCATTTTCTTAGATATTTTATACTTTCCGCAGTTAGCACTTTGAATCCTATGGGTAAAGAAAGGTTAGAAGAAATAAAATAAAAAGTGAATTTGATATTTTCAAAACCGGGAAGACTATTTATTATAAATAGCTTGTGGGTTCCCTAAATTCAATAATTAAATTTACGAAAAATAGAGGAAACGAATATGAGTGCGGATGTTTCTTCGGAACTAAAGTTTCCTTACATAAAAAAATGACCACCCTGCCTATCTTTCGAAGAGACCCCTGGTCTCTTATTAGCAGGGTGGAACCTTTAAATCTAGTCTTATGATAATACAGATGTATGGCAAATATCAAATAAATGTTTAATTAGAGATAATATATCTTTGGCAGAGGCCCCAAGTTTTGGTAAAACTATTTTTAAATATAAATCTAATAGTTACGGGGCTAAAGATTATTTAGACCTTTGTAAAGAAATTATAAAAAGAGGTGAGTAGATGTCAAAAAAGGAAGTATATATAAATTTGCAGGGTTTCCTGGCAAATGTAATAGTAGAGTCTCTGACCAGGAATAAGCTTTTCGAAAAACATTATATGTCCTTAGCTACATGTATCTCATTACTTCAGCTTGGATATGAAACCGGAGCAGTATTGGGTCATGCCAGAGGTAACAAGTTGGATATATTAAATAAAATGCTCTCCATGCAAGATATGATTTTTGACAATATAATAAAAGATATGCAGAAATCTGAAAAGAAACGCCTTGACGATTTCAAAAAAGAACATGGGGGGAAACCTGATACATTTGCTGATTTTATATATTGGCCATTATGGGAGAGCACCACTGGCTTAACTTTGGATGATCTATTTAAGCCTTCTGGCACCGAAACCCGTGAAAGAAAGCGGAAAAGAATATCTGATATAATTCAGAAAAAACTTGGGGCGAAGGTTCTACCAGAGGAGGCTCAATCTAGAATAAGTCGGTTTTTGATAAAAGGTTTGGGTTTTGGCAGTGCTTTCCCTGAATTAACGGCTAAAATGTTCAAGAACGTGTATGTTTGCAAAAAAAATGATGAGGAGTTGTGGAATATAACCAGATCACTTGGATTCGCTACCCCTATAGACCTATCTAAAAGAATCAGTTTGCCCACAACTAAATGGCGTCCACCAACGCTAAAAGAAAATGATAGGAAAGTCCTTGGAACGGTGGCATATTATACTTCTCAATACTATCCAGAATTACTTGATTCCTTGGATTTAAGCTATTATCTATATCTTATTGAAAATGAGAAATTATAATAATCGGGAATAATAGAAACAGACACCTATTTTTATTGAGGGGAGAGCTAAATAGGACAACTTCAAAATTACTTGAGGGCGTCCTGGAAGAAAAAGAGAAGAGAAATAATAAAAGAGTGGATTGATTCCGGAAGGATTGAAGACATAAACAGCAAGTAAAAAAATTTGTCTATAATTCTATTGGTCATTAAAAAATATCTAAGAAAAGGCAAAATTAAGTGGTAAAAAATTGGCAAACTATGGTGGATATCAAAAGAGGATTTACCCGTTAAAGAGGTTGAGAAAAGAAGGATTACTAATGAAGGTAAAGTAGAGAAGATAGAAACACCTAAAGAAGTGCTTATCAAAGAAATTATACAAAAGGTATATGGAGTTAGACCAATATTGATAAACCATCCCGACCTGAAAGTTTCCCAGGCAATAATTTAAATATTTAAAATCTATAATTAAAAATAGTTACCGAATCATTAACTCAACACAAACATCACTGTCATCAATATAAAAATCAGTTTTTTTTGGTTAGTACATCTGACAATTATCTAGGCCCGTAATTCCCCCATAATCTCCTCTAATTTTTTCTGAAATGTATAATTATGGCTCTTAAACTAAATAAATTAATAAAAATTTAATTTCATTTTATAGAATTTTAATTTTCATTTTATAAAAATTTTAGATTTCACAATTATAATAAATACACAATCAAAAAAGATTGAATCTTAACAAAAATAATTTTTATCAGGAGGTAAGCTATGAAGAAAAAATTGGTCATTCTCACATATCTGTTATTTAGTATTTTGGTGATAGGTAGCAGTCAGATTGATGCTCAGGAAAGTATCAATCTGGATCTTCCTCAAGCTGTAGAAATGGCGTTAGCCAATAATCTTGAATTCCAGAAAGCCGGTTATCAGTTGGAAAATGCAGAAATCGATGCCAAAAGGAATGAAGCCGAAAACTTGTTAACCCAATCTAATTTATTAGAAAGACAATATGAATTATTACTCATCGAGGGAAAAGAGCAATTTCAACAGGAAAAAGAAGACCTTATCATTCAAGTCGTTGATGGATATCTTCAACTGAAATTAGCTCAAAAAGATTTGCAACTTAAAGAAAAAGAATTAGAGCTGGAGAAAAATATTCTGGAAAATATAAAAACCCAGGTTAAAGCCGGATATAAAGTTGAGCTGGATGTCCTGGAACAGAGTAACGAATATTATGATGCATTATTTTCCTTTGAAAGTGCAAAATTAGAATATCAAAAATTGCTGGGAAATTTTCGAATAACATTAGGATTAAATTCAAAAAGTCAGTTGGAGCTGGCTGCAATAAATATCCCCGATTTCAAAGAAATTGGGTTAGATGAAGCATTGCAAAAGGGAAGACAAAACAGTGTAGCATTGCAAATAAATACTCTGGAAATTGATTTGGCAAGCCTGGAATTAGAGAAAAGCAAGGTTTCGGATACCCCCGAGGTAGATTTAATTGAATTGGAAAATAATTTAGCAATGACAAAGCTGGACTATCAAATTGCCCGACAAAATCTGGATTATCAGATACAATCTCAATGGCAAAATTATATGCAAAATAAAAACGACATTACATTAAGTCAAAATAGCTTAAATCAAATAAAAGAAAATAAAATAATCATCAGCAATCAAGTCAAAGCAGGGTTGGCAAGTGAAGACGAAGAGCTGTCGGCAAATGTAGGTGTTCTTGAAGCAGAATATCGAGTAGCTTCCTCAGTTCGCAATTATTACAATGCCCTACTCAATTTACAATCAATCATGGGAAATTTGAATAAAGGAGATATGTAATAATGAAATTTAATAAAAAAACATTCAGGTTCATCACAGTTATTATTATAACAAGTATTTTATTCCTTCCAGGCGTCTTACAGGCTAAAGAGATAAATTTGAAAGAAGCTATTGATTGGGGAATTCAGCATAATTACGATTTAGAGGCAATCAGATATAATATCGAAACATTAGAACGAGATTTGGCAATCCTTGATTCTAATAAAGCCCTTCAGATTAATTTGGAAGTAACGCCGATATGGGCTTTGGGGGGGCAAGAAAGTGATATCTCCAATGAAGATAGTAACCAATCTTCGACTAAAAGTGAAACCAGTTTACTTAACCTTAAAGCTGAAAAAACCATTGCAAATGATTTAAATATTTCGGCTGAGATTTCCTGGAATGAAAATGATTTTGTAGATCTGTCTTTCGAGGGAATCGTGGAGGATGTCAATGCAAGTATTCAACTCGAAAAACAAATTTACCCCGATTCTTATACCCAGAGTGAACAACAAACATTCCAAACTGAAAATGATTTAAAAAAGGAAGTCGAAGAATTGGCCTGGAAGGAAGCAGAAAAACAAATTGATTTTATTGAAAGCTATCTAAACCTTGTCCGCATAATAGAAGAGGTTAATCTTGCCGATAAAAGGCTTCGGTTGGCCGCTGAAAAGTTAGAAAGAGTGCAACAGCAGATTCGCTTAGGTGAAGGGGGATATCAGCAGGAAGCTGAGGCAAAAATAGCATTAATGGAATCTGAGAATGAATTTTTTAATTTAAAACAAAATCTTGCTCAACAACAGAAAAAATGGTACCTGGAACTGAACCTACCGGAAGATATTCAGGTTCAATTCAAGGAAGAACCTGCTTATTTAGAAACTTTAAGGTCACGTATGAAGCAATTAACTTTAGAGAGTGAAAAACAGGAAACCTTGTTCAAACAAGTATTAGAGAAACATTATGAAATAAAGAATGCTTATATAGATAAAGAAAGTATTTTAAAAGAAGCAGAATGGACGGAAAATGAAGGCAAGCCACAAATTAATATTTATGGCGGATATGACCTTTCCGACGATTACTGGTATACCATGTTAGATTTATCCTGGAATCTAACCGATGGAGGAGCACAAAAACTAAAAGAAGAAGAAGCTGAAGCTACCATTCTTCAAAAAGAAAAAGAGCTCGACCAATTGATAAAAACATTACAGCTTGAAATGAATCAAATAATAGATCAAGACCAATATAATCAACTTAATTTACAGGCAAAATTAGCCGCCTTAGAAGAAGAACAATTTACAAAAAATGTTTTAGAAAAACAGTATCAGGAAAAGATCATTTCTTCTACCCAATGGCAAAACCAGCTGATTGCCCTGGCAGAAGAAGAACTGAAAGTTAAAGAAGCTCAGGATCTATTATTGGTTAATCGTTTAAGATTAGCACATTTTTTAGGTATATAACACAACGAAAGTTGAGGACAGATGAATGAGAAAAAAGAAATGGTTTTTATGGATAATTGTCATATTAATTTTGGGGACAGGCGGTTTTTTCGGATTCAATTATTGGCAATCCAAATCCGAAACAGAAGCAAATTCTGAAAATCAATTTCAATCGGTTGATTTGGCATCAGTGGTTGAGGTTGAATTGGGAAATTTAAAAAAGACGGTTTCTGCCAGTGGTTTTCTTCAGCCGGTTAATTCCGTCAATCTTAATTTGCAAAGCAGCGGAACAGCAGGAGGCACTGTTGAGGAAACCCTGGTACACAATGGCGAATTTGTAGAAGAAGGACAAGAATTGGTTCACTTGAAAGATAAAGAGGAAAAATTAAATTATCTAAAGGCAAAAAATGAATACGAGCTGGCTAAAATCAATGGATCTCCCAGCCTGACACAAGAAGAAAAAAAATTGGCTATGGATTTAGCTCTGGAAAAACTTGAAGCACAGACTATTCGAGCTCCTTTCCCCGGTAAAATTATCAATATTTATGTCGAAGAAGGAGATTACATTGAAGGAACTGATGATATTATTTACCTAATTGATGACAGTGCCTATGAAATTGAAGTTTCAGTCAGTGAAGTGGATTGCATGGAAGTTGAAGTCGGCCAGGAAGCAGAAGTGGAATTGGATATTTTGGATGATAGTGTTTTTACCGGTAAAGTGGTGGAAGTGGCAGATTATGCCACAGCAGAAAGTAATGTAGTAACAGTTCCGGTGACTATTCGGATGAACAAAGTATCCCCATATTTTAAACCCGGTTTTTCAGCATCAGCGGAAATTATTGTCGGTTCAGCGGAAAATGTTTTGCTTGTTCCGGTTACATCTCTCACAACAATGGGACGTGGTTCTGTGGTCTTAAAAGTTGAAGGTGATAAAGCAGTACCTACTCCAGTCAAAACCGGAATCAGTGACAGCTATTACCTGGAAGTGACCGAAGGATTACAAGAAGGCGACAAAATTATTGTCAATAATTACCAGATGAATACAAAAGTCGGTTCTGGCGGCATGCCTTCCAGTGGCGGGAACAAGCCTCCTGATATGGGTGCAGCCATGCGTATGATGCGCCAATAAGAGGTGAGACATATGGCTAAAATAATTCATATTGAACAAATAAAGAAGATATATCATTTAGGAAAGGTGGATATAACTTCACCTCCAATTTTGTGAAAGCCATAGTACTTAAAGGTTAATTTAAAGAAAATTATAACAGAGATAGCAGGGTAGAGGTGAAGTTCAGGTAAAAGAAAGTGTTGATCAGAGAAGAATAAGAGAACAAAATTAACGATCAGAAAAATGAGGGTTTCACAAAATTAATGGAGCCAGCTAAAGGAGGATTTTTTCACCTCCACCCCTCTTGAGATTAGTATAAAAGAGGCTTTTTGAGGTTCTAAGAGCTTCTAAATTATTATCAGATAAGGGTTTACGGGGTGGAGGTGAGGTTTTAAAAATGGATGCTCGCAAAGTCTTTTATAGTAACCGTTTCCGAATTTTGTGAACGGCACGAAAAATACAAAAAAGAAGGGAGGTGAAATTTAGATGAAGAAGAAATTGGTTATCTTAACCTTAATAGTAGCAATAACCGTGATGTTTTTAAGTGTTTCTCAATTCACTTATGCTCAAAGAAATACACCTCTAATGAAACAGAAGATGATACAGTACAAAAGTGGTGAATTTATTGAATCTCTAAATCTATCTGAAGAGCAAATAACTGAAATTAATAAGACTATTTTAGATTTTCAAAAAGATACCGTTACGCTTCAAAATAGTATACAGATTAAAGAATTAGAAGTTGAAGCATTATTATTAGAACCGAAAATTGAGTTAGTAAAGGTTAGAGCAAAGCTTCAAGAAATTGCTGATTTACAGGTAGAATTAAAAGTTAAAACAATTGAAAAATATTTAGAAGTTAAAGATTTATTAACTCCTGAACAGCAAGAAAAATTACCTTTAGGCATTCCTTCCCAAATATTTGCCTTAGAAAAGTTTGGCACAGGTAGAATGATGAAAAGTTTTTGTTGGTAAATTTGGCAAATATTAGAGTAGATTTTAAAAAGGGAGGAAAATTAATTTTCCTCCCTACAACTTATTTTTATAGCGGGGTGTAAATATAAAATGATGAAAATAAAATTAGTAAAAAAAGGTACGGGCTCCGGATTTATCATAAATCAAGAGGGATATGTCCTTACCAATGAACATGTAGTGCGTAAAGCAGATAAGATAAAAGTTACTCTTTCTGATGGCAGAGAATTTACCGGGGAAGTGATAGGCTCAGATGTAACTTCAGATATGGCTATAGTAAAGATACAAGCAGATCATTTGCCCACTGTAACTTTAGGTGATTCAGATAAATTAAGAGTTGGAGAAATAGTCATAGCTATTGGTAATCCCTATGGACTTCAACAGACTGTAACCATGGGTGTAGTAAGTGCTAAAGGTCGTTCTATTCCAGCGGGAACAGGAGGACATATTTATAGGAATTTTATTCAAACAGATACAGCTATCAATCCTGGAAATAGTGGTGGGGACGAGCCTCCTGATATGGGTGCAGCCATGCCTATGATGAGATAATAAGGGAGAAAAAAATGAGTAAAATAATGAAAATAGAAAATTTAGAAAAAACTTACCATTTGGGAAAAGTAAAAGTGGAAGCTTTAAGAGACATATCCTTCGAGGTTAATACTGGTGAATTTGTCTCCATTATGGGACCTTCCGGTTCGGGAAAATCGACCTTGATGCATATCATCGGCTGTTTGGATTATCCCACCGGTGGTAAATATTTTCTATCCGGTCAGGATGTTAGTAAACTGAACGATAATCAGTTAGCTCTGTTTCGTAACCAAAAAATCGGATTTGTCTTTCAACAGTTTAATTTACTTCCCCGTGCCACCATTCTGAGAAATGTTGAACTCCCGCTAACTTATAGTAAAACCAACTCCGGAAATAAAAAAGAGCGGGCAGTAGAGGCATTAGAAAAAGTGGGTTTAGGCGATCGTTTAAAACATAAACCCAATGAAATATCCGGCGGTGAAAAACAAAGAGTAGCTGTTGCCCGAGCACTGGTCAATCATCCTTCTATTATCCTGGCTGATGAACCAACCGGAAACTTAGATTCCAAAACTGGTCAAGACATTATGAAAATGATAGATAGATTATATGATGAAGGAAACACTATTATTTTAGTGACCCATGAAGCGGAAATCGCCCGGTATGCCAGGCGAGTCATTCATTTAAAAGATGGATTAATTGATAGAGATGAGGTGATAGCATGATTTTACAAAGTATTAAAATAGCCCTGGAGAGTTTATGGGCTAATAAAATTCGCAGCTTTCTATCCATGTTGGGAATTATTATTGGTGTAGGTGCCGTTATTGCTATTGTTTCCGTTGGCACCGGTTCAACCCAGCAAGTCACTTCTCGTATTGCTAATCTGGGTTCAAATATGATTACCGTTTATCCCCGAACACCAAAAGGACAGTGGGGAGAAGTCAGCAGTGCGAGCTCTCAGGATAAATTTTCTCTGGAATCAACCGATTATATGGAAAAATTTTGTCCTTCGGTCATAAAAGTGATTCCGGTGAAGCAGGTTAGCGGTAGATTAATTTCTGATGATATAAATGTTAATGCTACTATCTTAGGCACCAATATCGACTATGCCGAAGTGAATAATTACGAAGTGGGTATGGGTAATTTTATCAGTGAGAATGATCATAGGGAAAGAAGACAAGTCATGGTATTGGGCTCTCAACTGGCTGAAGATTTATTCGAAGATGATAATCCCATTGGTAAAAAAATTAAGGTGAACTATGAGGGGCAAGTCTATATGTTTGATGTGATTGGTGTAATGAAGGAAAAAGGCGGCTCCATAGGCGGAAACCTGGATGACCAGGCTTACATTCCTTTATCCGTTGCGATGGACAAATTAACCAACAGTGATTATGTTACTTCCTATATTGCACAAGCTGCCTCATCGGAAAAAGCATCCACTGCTGTCAATGAACTGGAAAATTTTATGGTCAAATTTTTAGATGATGAAGATCAGGAACAATTTCGGATTATCAGTCAAGATGAGATTCTTGATACAGTGAGCTCAGTCACCGGAACCATGAGTATTATGCTTGGTGGAATTGCTGCTATTTCCCTTCTGGTCGGTGGAATTGGAATTATGAATATTATGCTGGTTTCGGTAACCGAACGGACCAGGGAAATCGGTGTACGAAAAGCATTGGGTGCCAGGAATGCACATATCTTATTTCAATTCTTGATGGAATCATTAAATTTAAGCAGTTTCGGTGGAATTTTGGGTATTGGATTTGGCTGGACAGCGGCTTACTTTTTATCCCAATATGGTGATTGGCCTATGGTCATCGCTCCTCTTTCTATCGGCCTTGCCTTTGGTTTTGCCCTATTCATTGGTATCTTCTTTGGTCTTTATCCGGCAATGAAGGCAGCAAAGATGAATCCAGTGGATGCTTTGCGATATGAATAAATAAGTCAAAATTTTCTAAAAATATCTATGCATTAAAGCGATAACCGGAACCCCAAAGCGTTTCAATATAACGAGGATTCTGGGGATCTTCTTCAATTTTATCACGTATTTTTTTAATATGAACGGCAATCGTGGCAATATCTCCGTAGGAATCATTCCCCCATATCCTATCATAGATGGTTTCTTTACTAAAAACAATGTTGGGATTAGATGCCAGGAAGTTTAATATGTCAAATTCCTTGGTTGTAAGAACAATTTTATTTCCACCAAGATAAACCTGACGGGCAGTTTGGTTAATGATTAAATCTTTTATATGAATTTCTTTGCTCGCCGCACCCTGTTTTCCGGTAAGCCGCTCAAACCGGGATAAATGGGCTTTCACTCGAGCCACCAGCTCACTTGGACTAAATGGCTTACTGATATAATCATCAGCCCCCAATCCAAGACCACGAATTTTATCAATATCTTCTCCTTTGGCAGAAATAATGAGAATGGGAATATTTTTTTCCTTTCTAATTTTCTTGCAAATATCAAAACCGTCCATATCGGGTAGCATTAAATCTAATAGAACAAGGTCATAATTATGCTCCAGAGCCTGATTTAATCCTTCTCTGCCATTGTTTTTAATATCAACCTGAAAGCCACCGATTTCCAGATAATCTCTTTCCAGTTCGGCGATGCTTTGCTGGTCTTCAATAATTAATATTCTCTTCATGGTTGTTTCTCCGTTTTTATCATTTTCGAAAAGCCATGAGTTTTCTTCAATGTAAAGAAAATACTGGTGCCTTTTCCTTGTTGACTTTTAGCCCAGATTTTACCTTCATGACTTGTAATTATTTTTTTTGCTATATAAAGACCCAAACCGGTTCCACTCGAATTAACAGAGCGGGCTTTATCGGCTTTGTAAAAACGTTCAAAAATATTGTTTAATGATTTTTCCGATATTCCCTGTCCGTTATCTCGAATTTCTATTTGGGCTTCTTCTTCTTTTTCAGTTAATATAATGTCAATGACCGGATCGATGCTTGCCTTATGATTTACAGCATTATTTATGATATTTAAAATGACTCTTTTTATCTTTTCTCTATCGGCATAAACCTTTTCTTGTTCATTATAATCAGCATCAAATTTTAAAGTAATCTCCTTTTCCGTTAAATAAAACTTTGATTCTTCAAAGCAATCGGTTAAGTAAGCCTTGATATCAACCGGTACAAAATTTAAAGGAAGTTCTTTTAAGTCTAATTCGGACAATAAAAACAATTCATTAATTAAAGTTTCCATATTTACAGTATTTTGATATATGGTTTTAAGATATTTGTCTTTTTTCTCTTGTGAAGTAGGGATACCATCCATAATACCTTCAATGTATCCTTTTATGGTTGTAATAGGGGTTTTTAAATCATGTGATATATTTGAAATCAATTCATTACGATTATCATCATATTTTCTTTTTATTTTCTCGGTTTCTTTTAATTGTTTTTTGGTCTCTTCAAAGGTCCTGGACAAATCTCCGATTTCATTTTTTGCAGTGGTGTTTATTTTAAAATTATAATTACCCTTTCTAATCTGCAAGGCAGCATTCTCCAATTGAGTGAGAGGTTTAACGATATTTCTTGATAATATGTAAGTGGTGATTGTGCTAATGATAACAATGGCAACAAGAAAAAGAATCAAAATAATGAAAACCGAATATCGGAATTGTGCCAAATCTTCTAAAATAGAAGTAACATCGCTAACAATTAAAGCCTCCCCTTCGGATTCATCAGGAAAGCGAAAATCCAACTTTTTCAAATATATATTTTCACTAAATTTAATAATTTTCTTATTCGGAAATGACTGAATTTGTGAATTTATTGTTTCTTTATCTAAATCAAGGCTTGAAAGAAAGGGAGAATAGTAAAGTATTTTATTATTTTTTCGGATAATAATACCACCATTAGATGCATTTATAAAAGCATCCAATTGTTGAATATATTTAATATCTTCTAATGCTTCAGGGCTTTCTCTCAATACACGATTTACAATCCCATCTGCTATGTGTAATTCTCTTTCTAAGGGTTCTAAAGACCTTATAGGTTCTTTTTCTCTTCCAAAATCTTTTGGACGCAAACCAAACCTTGAAATATTTTGATAATTTCTACCGATAAGAATGCTCACAATAATTAATAAAAAGATGGTAATTATAATCGTAATAAAATTTGAAAGCCATAGTTGTTTTTTAATAATCATTTTTTAATTTTATCCATTCATTTTGGTTTTAAAATAATTAACTATTATTAAATAAAAGCAATTACTTTTCCTATTGAACCGTCTCCATCTCACCTAAAAATATATATTAATC
>JAGGWC010000008.1 GCA_021157645.1 Candidatus Cloacimonadota bacterium
ATGTGTGGCAGTGGGACTTTGCTTAGTGAAGCATTAATGAATTACTGTAGAATTCCTTCTGGTTTTAAAAGAAAAAGATTTGGATTTGAAAATATGCCTGAATTTGATGAAAAGGAATGGAAGAAAATTAAAGAAAATAGCACTAAACACATTCGAGAACTTCCTCAAAATTTAATTTTTGGAAGTGATATGAGTTACTTTGCTATTGAGGATTCAAAACTGAATTTTAAAATTCTTCCATCAGGAGAAAATATTAATCTCAAACAAACTGATTTCATGTCTCTTCCTGAAATTCATGATTCAATAATTATCTGTAATCCACCTTACGGAATAAGATTAGGAACAAAAGAATCTGTAGCTGAGTTATATAAAAATCTGGGCGACTTTCTAAAACAAAAATGTAAAGGAAGCACTGCCTATATTTATGTTGGTGACAAAGAACTGATTTCAGCTATTGGGCTTAAACCATCTTTTAAGCGTCCACTTAAGAATGGAAATTTGGATGGAAGATTATTAAAAATAGAAATTTATTAAATTATGAGTTTTACATAATAGAGTGTTTGTTTATTTGTCATTCCCGTGAAAACGGAAATCTAATCAAATATTAGGATTTAGATTCCGCATCAAGTACGGAATGACAATTAAAATAATGTTGGAGGTTAATATGCAAAAGAAAAGATTTATCATTTTCACATTATTCTTACTAATTCTCTTTTCCTGTTTTGCTCAGGAAATTCAATTTAACAAAGCTGATTCAACAACAAAATTAACTGAAGGACCTTATGTATTTTGGGAAAATGAAAATGTCACAATTAAATATATTTTAGATGATAACTATATTTCGCAAGAAATAACTGTGGGAGAAAAAGATCTTTTCTCTTTTAATCTTGAAGGGTTTGATGGAGATTTTGAAATTTCCTCACATCCTCCCAAAATCAATCCAAGTACTTTTTCCGATGTCTCTAAATTTTTCGTTATCAGTGATATTCACGGTCAATATAACAGAATGGTAGAAATACTTACAAATAGCAAAATTATCGATGCAAATCTTGATTGGGCTTGGGGTAAAGGTCATCTTGTTATTTTAGGAGATGTGTTTGATCGTGGTGATAAAGTTACTGAATGTCTTTGGCTCATTCACAAATTGGAGATACAAGCTGATAAATGGAAGGGAAAAGTTCATTACACACTTGGAAATCATGAAATAATGGTTTTACAAAATAACACAAAATATGTTAATAATAAATATAAAAAAACTGCCGAACTCATGCAGATGAAAGTTGGCGATCTTTATTCTCAAAACTCAGAATTTGGTCGCTGGCTCCGCACTAAACATACAATCATAAAATTGAATGACGTCCTCTTTGTTCATGCTGGCATTCATCCAAAATTATTAGATTATTATTCCAATTTTCAAGATGCCAATAACATTATCAGAGACAATATCGATACTGCAAAAGATAAAATAAAACAAGATGAATTGCTTAGTTTCTTATTTAGAAATGACGGACCTTTATGGTATCGTGGCTATTTCCAAGATACAAAAACATCTACTCAGATCAAACAAGATCAATTGCTAGAATTATTACGTGATCTGGGAGTAAACAGAATAGTGGTTGGACATACTACGCAAGATTTCATAAATCCATTTTTCAAAAATAGTGTAATTCCTGTAGATACAGGAATCAAATACGGCAATGAAGGAGAAGCCCTTCTTTATGAAAATGGAATATTTTATAGGGTTAAAATTAATTCAGATAAAGAACAATTATTTTTCTAATAGAAAAATAATGAGTTTTGCTGAATATAGTTATTTTTCACATCACCTCAATCCTCTCCTAAAAGGAGAGGAAGCTAAAAATTCCCTTCTCCTTGTAGGAAAAGGTTGGGATGATGTTAGTTAAGAAAATTGAGATAAATATATAAAGGGGGACGCGATAATGAAAAATATTATTATTCTAATTATTTTTACTACATTACTTTTTGCAGGATGCGGAAAGCTTGATGATGCAAAAAAAGCTATGAAAGCAGTGAAACAAGTTGCTGAGATAGCAGAGGATACAGCTGATTCATTCAAGGATTTGGATGAAGATGAGATCAAAAAGATCAAATTAAAAGAAAAAGAGGTTAGATCCTTTTTTGAAAATGTAATAAAAATTAAGGAGAAATATCCTGATATTCATTTTCAAGTTGCTCAAGTTGCATTAATGGAAGCTATAGGTGCTGGTGAAAACTTAAAAGATATCGTAAATAAGGAGATGAATATCTCTTTCGATGAATACGTCAGGATTTCTACTGTGATAACTTTCTCAAAAGCTACAGGTTTGGGTTCCCAATTATCAAAAACAATGTATGAGCAAATGGTTTTAGCCAAAGAAGCTTTAGACTCTCAACTGGGTGGGATTTTAACTTCAGAAGAAAAAGAGGAATTGGAAAAAGCTCTCGCAGAAGTTAAACAAGAAATGAAAGAACTCGAAAAAGAAATGAACAGTGACGAAAATGCTAATATTATACACAATTGTGATTTAGTCCTAAAGGTTAAAAAAGAATTAAATATTTAAAGTAACAGCATTAGTTGTTTCTTATAAGTATGGGTCTATAGTTTATCCTTTTTTGAATATTAAGAATTAAAACAAGAGGATGTTATGACCCAAAAAGATATTCCTGAACAAAAAAACAATCTATTCATGTTAAAAATAGATAGAGGCGAAAAAATATTTAGAATATTCATCTTCAAACCCAAAGCAGGAAAAGAACAGAATTTTGAATATAGGATTATAACAAAAGAGATGATAAATGGACTTTTAGAACTTGTTAGTTACAATTTCAAAATCATAGATAATATACCACAAAAA
>JAGGWC010000018.1 GCA_021157645.1 Candidatus Cloacimonadota bacterium
CGGTTCTCTTGTTTACGAAGGTAAAACACAAGAACATTCAGTAGCTGCTCTTGCTGAAAAAATGGCTGGTCGGGAAATTTCAATGCCCACCCTAAAAGGGAAATCTAAAGCAACAACACCAATTTTAGAAATTAAAAATGTCTTCGCTAAAGGCAACAAGGGAACAATGGCATTAGATGGTTTTTCTCTAACTGTGAATAAAGGAGAAATAGTTGGAATTGCAGGAGTTTCCGGCAACGGTCAAAAAGAGTTGGCAGATGTAATAAATGGGATAAGTCATATTGAGAGAGGCAAAATTCTATTAAATAATGAAACCATTACAAACATGTCTCCTCAAAAAATTATTAATAAAGGAATAGGTTATATCCCCGAAGATAGAATACATGAAGGAACGATATCATCTTTTTCTGTAAAAGAAAACATTATTATGAAAGATTATAACAAAGCTCCTTTATCTAAAAACTTATTTCTGCAAGATAAAATTATCGAAAACTATTCATTAGAATTAATTAAGAATTTCGATATTAAATGCCCTGATAATAAAACTTCCTGCGGCAGTTTATCCGGTGGAAATGTGCAAAAAGTTATTCTGGCACGAGAACTATCCCGAAAACCAAAAATGCTCATCGCTTCATATCCAATTAGAGGATTAGATATCGGTGCAGCAGAATATGTTCATGAGCAATTATTAGAAGCACGTAGAGAAAATGTAGGTATACTACTCATCTCAGAAGAACTCGATGAGTTACTAGATATCTGTGATAGAATTGCTGTTATTTATGAAGGCAAAATCCTTAATATTCTAGACCGCAATATTGCTACAAAATCAAAATTAGGACTACTAATGGCAGGAATTAAAAATGAAAAAAAAGCTATATAATGAAACCATTTACAGGGTATTGATTATTGCAATTGCAATTTTCTCAGCACTTTTTGTGGGAGCAATATTACTTCTTATAGCCAAAACAAATCCTCTCAAAGCTTATTATGTAATGTTTACAGAACCATTAAGTGGTAAATTTGGTTTAACTGAAATACTTGTTCGAGCCGCACCTTTAATGCTGGTTGGATTAGGAATAGCTATTGCATTCAGAAGCGGAATTATAAACATTGGTGGCGAAGGACAAATTCTGATTGGAGCAATTTTTGGAACTTTTATAGCACTTTCATTTCCCGATCTTCCTACATATATTCTTTTACCGTTTATATTCATTGCCAGTTTTATTGGAGGTGCAATTTGGGGTGGAATTGCTGGTTGGATGAAAGCTTATCTCTCTGTGAACGAAATTTTGAGTACAATCATGCTGAATTATATTGCCTTTCAAGTTTATATGTTTCTCATTCGAGGACCAATGATCGACCCTAAAGAATTATCTTATGGAACAGGCGTCCCGCAGACAGCATTACTTAGTAAAAATGCATGGCTAGCTAGGATCATTCCGGCAAGCAGGTTACATGCTGGTATAATCGTTGCAGTAATTTTAGCTATTTTGGTATATATCTTCCTTTGGAAAACTACAATTGGTTATAAATTACGAGCTGCCGGAGCCGAAGCGAAAGCTGCAAAATATATTGGTGTTAATGTAAAGAATTATCTCGTGCTAGCTATGCTTCTTTCCGGTGGATTTGCAGGAATGGCAGGTGCAATAGAAGTTTGTGGAGTTCATCATAGAGCACTTGAATCAATTTCTGCGGGTTATGGTTTTAGTGGAATTGTTGTAGCCTTATTTGGAGGACTTCATCCACTTGGGATAATTCCAGCTTCTGCTGTTTTTGGATTACTCATTGTTGGTGCGGACATGATGCAGAGATCTGTTACTGTACCTGCTTCCATTATTCTGGCAATTCAAGGACTCATAATTTTAGCAATTGTATCCAGTCAGATATTTTTCTCAAATATTGCTATTAAAGAAAAGATCATGATCAAATTGAAATTAATGAAACCGGGAGATAAAGATGATTCTTGATTTTATCATTGGAATAATATCAGCAGGGATTCCGTTAGCAGCACCACTACTGCTGGCAGGATTAGGAGAAATGTTCAATCAGCGTGCAGGTGTTTTCAACCTTGGTGTTGAAGGTATTATGCTAATGGGAGCATTTGTAGGATTTTTGGTAGTGCTTACTGTGGGATCTCCGGTTCTTGGTCTGCTTGCAGCTATTCTTGTCGGAGCGATCATGGGACTTTTAATGGCTGTTGTAACTGTGAAATTTAAAGCTCAACAGGGAATCTCTGGAATTGGACTTTTCATGTTGGGATGGGGACTTTCCGGTACTTTATTCCGAGTTTATGTTGGTGGAATTACCAGCATTGAAGGTATTAAATCATTCAGCTTCCCATTATTGGGCAAGATCCCGATTATTGGAGAAATATTCTTTCAAAATAATATCCTGGTCTATCTCACATTTATGTTAGTCCCAATTTCATGGTATGTCTTAAATAAAACTGCATGGGGTTTGAAAGTAAGAGCCGTTGGCACAAACCCTCAGGCGGCAGATACACTTGGCATTAAAGTCGAAAGAATTCGCTTCCAATGCATCATATTAGGAAGTATGATGGCAGGTCTTGCCGGTGCATATCTCACAATTGCGCAAACCCATATTTTTGCTGATAACATAACAGCAGGTAGAGGTTTTATTGCAGTTGCCCTGGTTTATTTTGGAAGATGGAAACCGGTGGGTATTATGTGGGGAACACTATTATTCAGTCTGGCACACGCTATGCAGCGCTCAATTCAAGTTTACGGCATTAATTTTCCATACGAAATTGCCGTGATTATTCCTTATTTGCTGGTTATTGTTGTATTAGCATTGTCTTATAAATCACAATTATTGGGTCCTGTAGCTCTGGGTAAACCATTCATACGTGGTTCTCGGGAATAATTATAATGGTTCATAATTAATGAAAGATTATGTGTTTTATCTAAAACGGACAATTGAGCTGGCAGAACAAGCAGTAAAACATGGGAACACACCCTTTGGAGCTTTATTAGTTGATCATGAAGGAAACATAATTCTTGAACAAGAAAACATCGAGATCACAGAAAACGATTGCACAGGTCACGCAGAGACAACTTTGATGAGAAAAGCATCAAAATTGTACAGTAAAGATTTCTTATTGAATTGTACAATATATACTTCTGTTGAGCCCTGTGCTATGTGCTCCGGTGCTATCTATTGGGGAAATGTAGGAAAAGTTGTTTATGGCATTTCCGAAAAAGAACTTCTTAATCTAACTGGTAACAATAAACAAAATCCTACATTAGCTCTTCCCTGTAGAGAAATATTTAAACAAGGTCAGAAAGACATAAAAATAGAAGGACCAATTACAGAAATAACCAAAGACATCCTGGAAATTCATCGGAAATATTGGTTATAATAATTTCTGATTCCAATAGATAAATGTAATATTGAAGAATTTATAGGAGTTGAAATGGAAATTTTTGATAATTCCGAATTCGACAATGAGGTATTTGAATCTATTGATGCACAAAATATCTCTTTCATGGCAAAGGAATTCAGTAGATGTTCATTCAAGAGTTGTAATTTTACCGGAGCAGATTTTTATGGAGCAACTTTTGAAGATTGCCTGTTCGAAGAATGTAATTTAAGCTTGGTTCAAATAGAACAGACTCGCTTAAACGAGGTCTATTTCAACTCTTGCAAGATCCAAGGGGTAGATTTTAGCAAGTGCGATAGATTGCTCCTATTTTTAAAATTCAAATCTTGCCAGATTTCCGACAGCAATTTTTCCCAATTGGATCTTAAAAAAACTGATTTTTCTCAAAGTGATATAAAACATTGTAATTTTATTGAGACCAACCTGCATCAGGCAGATTTTAAACAATGTAATCTTCAGAACAGCACTTTTCATAACTGCAATTTAGTGAGAGCCGATTTCTCTGGGGCCAAGGATTACTCTTTTAACCCGGTTAACAATAAAATAAGAGATGCCAAATTTAGCTTTCCAGAAGTAGTAGAACTGCTTAGGTTTTTTCAGATCAAAATTAAGTATTAAAAAAAAGAATCTAAAAAATCGCTTTGACATAAAACATTTAGAATATTTATTATGTTATTTAGAAATTTCACTATAAAATTTTGAAATTTCTGACGACATCTAAATCGCTCTAGGTTTATCCCGAAGAGGCAAGTTCTGGGTGATGGTGTAAATTCAGCTCTAGCAGCAACGTTCAATACTTTCCCGAATACTACGTTTAGTCAGAACAACGGAGTGATCCAACTTACCGGAGTTGCCAGCCGTTATATAGGAATATACATTGCCGCATTCTTGGTAATACTTGGTTTATTCTCGATAATTGGCGGAGTTTTTCAGCAAATGCCAAAATCAGTTCTGGGTGGTGCAACAATTATAATGTTTGCCACCGTAGCAGCAGCAGCAATCCGATCCTTCATATCTTTTGCAGTTAGTTCCATATAATTATTGTCATCAATAAGTTCTATCCATTTATCTTCGCCATCACTTGTAATCTCTATACCTTGAACTAAGGTACCTGTAGGATGTCTGAATTTATCAAGTTTAGTAACCTTGCCGGAAATTGATGAATGCATTGGAATAGAGACAAATCCACCTGCCTCTGCTATTTTTTGACCGGCAAGTACTTCATCGCCAACCTTAACAATTGGTTTTGCAGGAGCTCCA
>JAGGWC010000135.1 GCA_021157645.1 Candidatus Cloacimonadota bacterium
CAGATCATTAGTTTTGGTTGATTCTTCAACGATCACTTGTTCGAATGGAGCAGGCATAAAATCACCTTGTGCTGTACAAATGTTGCTTTCTGCATAAGCTTGAATAGATGTGTCATTGCTACTATTGATAATAGCAAACACATTGATCACTGAAACTATAAAAGCTACTAATACGATTAAACTAAGATTCTTTTTCATTTTCATTCTCCTTTTCTTATTTATGATAATTACATAAATATTATTATTTATTACAATTGACAAGTATTTTTTTTTGTAATTCTTTTACTACTGCTAATTTTTTTATAAAAGTTATTAGTCAAAACTTATAAAAATAACGATTTGAAATATTTTGTACTTAGCATTAAGATAAAAAACTTGACTCACCAACAAAGGAAAAATTCTTTGTATATTGTTAATAAAAAAGAAGCTACCCGCTTCTACCTTACGGTTCTTAAATTTGTTAAGATACTTGTTAAGGTCATGAAAAAAGTGCGAAATTATATATAAATGTGTAATGGCGGGTGGATTTAATCCACCCTTTTTTTTATTAAAAAAGAACAAGGAGGTTCTTATTTCTATTCGCATTAGAAGAGGAAAAGCTAAAACAAATCCTACTGCACCTAAAGAGAGGATTAATAATCAGATTAGAGTACCATCGGTAAGACTAATTTCTGAAACTGGTAAACAAGTTGGTATTGTTCCAATTTCAAAAGCATTACAAGAAGCTGAAAGAGTAGGACTTGATCTTGTAGAAATTTCACCAAACGCAAAACCACCAGTGTGTAAAATTCTGGATTTTGGTACATATTACTACAAGAAAGAACGAAAATTACGTGAAGCAAGAAAGAATCAACATATTGTGCAGACAAAGGAAGTGAAATTCGGACCGAATACAGAAGATCATGATTACAAATTTAAGAAAGTGCATGCTCTCAAATTCTTAAGTCAGCATAATAAAGTAAAACTAACAGTACGTTTTCGTGGGAGACAGCTTGCTCACAGGGATATTGGATTTAAGTTATTGGAACGTATATTAGAAGAGCTTAAACCTTTGGTTGATGTTGAGGTAATGCCTAAGAATGAAGGCAGAACAGTTTTTACGATAATTGCACCAAAGAAAGAAATTGATAATTTATTAGAAGAATATGAAAACATAGAAGAATAATTTCAGGAGGAAAAATGCCTAAACTCAAAACACGTAGAGCGGTAGCAAAAAGATTTAAAGTTACCGGTAAGGGAAAACTGAAAAGATCTCATGCTTATGCAGGTCATATCCTTACAAAGAAATCATCTAAAAGAAAAAGAAACTTAAGACAATCAGGTCTTGTAAATGCAAACGATACAGCAAGAATGAAAAAAATGCTGGGTATCTAAAAAAAGAAGGAGAATAAAATGCCACGTTCAACAAATAATGTAGCTGCTAAAAATAGAAGAAAAAAATATTTAAAAGCCGCCAAAGGTTATGTCGGTGGTCGAAGTAAATTGTACAGAACTGCTCGACAGGCTGTAGAAAGAGGTTGGCTATATGCATATAGAGATAGGAAAACTAAAAAACGCGTATTTAGACAACTTTGGATCACACGTATTAACGCAGCAGCCCGAATGAATGAACTAACTTATAGTAAATTGATAAGCGGATTAAAAAAAGCTGAAGTTGAGATCGATAGAAAGGTACTTGCTCATCTTGCATATAATGATATGGAAGCCTTTGCACAACTTTGTCAAATTGCTAAAGATCAAATTAAATAAGGTGCCTTCGGGTGAAAGAAGAATTAAATAAAGTCGTTAAAGTAGCAGAAAATGAGATAAATAACGCTAGCTCAATATATGACTTAATGCAATTGAAATCTAGATATACTGGGAAAAAAAGTGTACTGAACAGTTTTATGCAAAAGATAGGTTCTCTATCAAAAGAGGAAAGACCTGCTTTTGGTCAAACTCTTAATATTGCAAAAAAGCAGCTTGTAAAAATGATAACTGATCAGGAAAAAAAGATCAAAGAACTTGATTATAATAAAATATTAAAATCGGAATCTATAGACCTTACAATGTCAGGGCGTAAAAGAGCAAAAGGAAGTTTACATCCAATAACGAAAGTATGGCGCGAGATCGAAGATATCTTTATGGCAATGGGTTTTGAAGTTGCAGAAGGACCGGATGTTGAAGATGAATTCCATAATTTTGATGCTTTAAATACACCGCAGAATCATCCTGCTAGAGATCTTTCTGATACTTTTTATTTAGATAACGATGTTCTTCTGAGAACTCAAACTTCCACAGTTCAAATTAGAACTATGGAAAATCATCCGCTTCCCATCAAAATTATTTCACCGGGAAGTTGTTATCGGAATGAAAATGATGCATCTCATTCTCCAATGTTTCATCAAGTGGAAGCACTTCTTGTGGATGAAGGGGTCACATTTACTGATCTTAGAGATATACTTAATATCTTTGTTAAAGAGATGTTTGGCAGCAAGATCGAATCTAGGATACGACCTCATTATTTCCCTTTTACAGAACCCAGTGCTGAGATTGATATTGTCTGCGTGAAATGTTATGGTAAAGGTTGTAATCTCTGTAAAGGAAGCGGCTGGTTAGAAATGGGTGGAGCTGGCATGGTTGACCCAAATGTATTAGAAAAACTTGGAATTGATTCTGAGAAATACACCGGTTATGCATTTGGTTTGGGAATGGATCGGATAGCAATGTTGAAATATAAAATTCCAGATATGAGATTGCTTTTTGAAAATGATATTCGTTTTCTGAAACAATTTAGTTAATTCGTATAAATTATTAGGTCAAAAAAAAATGAAAATAAGTTATAACTGGTTAAAAAAATATATTAATCTTACACTCTCTCCGGAAGAATTAAAGGATAAAATGACCTTTGCTGGAATCGAGGTTGAGGCTGTAGAAGAACTTGGGAAAGATCTACGACAGATCAAAATTGCACAAATTGTTAAATTTGATCAACATCCGAATGCCGAGAAACTTTCTATTTGTCAGGTTGATAATGGAACAGAAATTATGCAGGTTATCTGCGGGGCTTCTAACTGCAAGAATGATATCAAAGTTGCTTTTGCAGGAATCGGAACACAAATACAAGATTTTAAGATTAAGAAAGCTAAACTTCGTGGTGAAATATCTTTTGGAATGATTTGCTCTGAAGATGAACTTGGTATTTCTAACGATCATGATGGGATCATGATTCTTCCCGAAGATGCCCCTGTAGGAACAGATCTTGCCTCTTATCTCGGATTTGAAGATACCTGCTATGATGTAGAAATTACTCCAAATCGTCCCGACCTGCTTGGAATTATTGGTGTTGCCAGGGATCTTTCTGCCTTACTAAAACTTCCTCTTACTTTACCAGAAAGCAAACTAATAGAAAGTAATGAACCAATAAAAAATCATCTTTCTTTAGAAAATAAAATTCCTGAACTTTGTACAAGATATACAGCCAGAATGATAAAAAATGTTGAAATTAAAGAATCACCAGACTGGCTTAAAAAACAATTGATCTCTGTTGGATTACGACCTATAAATAATGTTGTTGATATCACTAATTTTGTAATGATGGAATTTGGTCATCCACTTCACGCCTTCGATTACAATCTAATTCACGGAAAGAAAATAATTGTGCGTAAAGCTTTGGAAAATGAAAAATTTCCTGCTTTGGATGGAGTAACTTATAAATTAAAAAAAGACGATATTGTAATAGCAGATGAAAAACGTACAATTGCCCTTGCTGGTATTATTGGTGGTGAAAATTCATATATTACTTCTACAACAAAAGATGTTGTTATAGAGGCAGCTAATTTCTTATATTCTTCCATTCGTAAAACGTCTGGTCGCACAAAGATATCTACTGATTCTTCTTATCGGTTTGAACGTGATATCACAGATGAAGTTGCTGAACTGGCAAGTATTAGAGCTTGTGAATTGATCCTTAAAATTACCGGTGGTGAACTTTTAAAAGGAAAGCTGGACTCATTTCTTTCCCAGAAAGAGTTAACTAAAGTTTCAGTTCGGCCATCCAGAGTTAAAAAAATTCTTTCAATAGATGTTCCTCCAAAACAAATCGTGGAATATCTTACAGCTCTGGGACTGAATTTTATAAAAGAATCGGAAGATAATTTAGTGTTTGAGATTCCTAATTATAGAAAAGACTTAACACGTGAGATCGATCTGATCGAAGAGATAATCCGCCTTAATGGTTATAATAACGTTCCCACTTTTTTAAAATCTCAAAATATTATGAATAAACCAGTTTTCTATGCTCGTAGGAAAATAGAAGATACACTTGTAAATTATGGATTCTCAGAAGTGATCAACTGGAATTTTGGTGATCCTGATGATCTGGATAAATTTAATATTAAAGAAGAAGATGAACGCAGGAACTTTGCGGAATTAAAAAATCCATTAGGAGAAAGTTTCTCCATAATGCGTTCTATGCTATTGCCGAGTCTTCTGAAAAATGCAATTTATAATATAAATCACGGACAGAAGAATATTAGACTTTTCGAACTGAAAAAAGTTTTTACGAGAAAAGATGAAAAACTTGCAACTGAGAAATTACATCTTTCTGGGATCCTTACCGGAGAGCTTAATCCTGTTTATTGGAAAGATAGCTCTGAGCAACTTGATTTCTTTGATGTAAAAGGAATAATGGAAGATATTATTGCTGAATTGAAGTTAGAAAATTGTAAGTACAGAACATCCCAAGAATCTTTTTATCAACAGGGGATAGGAGCTGATGTAATTGTGAAAGAAAAGATTGTTGCCAGCTTGGGGAAAATAGACCCTAAAATTGCGGTTAAATATGATATTAATATGCCAATGTTTGCTTTTGATATTGATCTTAACGCCATTTTCGCAATGGATAATTTTAGCGATCCTGTTTTTGAGAATATTCCAAAATTCCCACCAATCTTGCGTGACATTTCTTTTATGATCTCAAAAGAGCATAAATATGCAGATATTATTGGGACTATCAAAAAAGTCGGAAAAAATAGTATTTCTAAAATTGTGCTTTTTGATGAATTTGTAGGAAAAAATATCAAAGAGGGATTTCACAGTCTTACATTTAGTCTTGTCTTCAGTTCAGATACAAAAACCTTGACGGATGGATATATCAATAATATTCTAAAAAAAGTTATTAAGGCTTTATTAAATTCATACAATGCTGAGATGAGGTAAATATGGAAGATAGATTCGTACTTAGTCTGGATGAAAAAATTCAAAAATTAATAAATGGTTATACCGAAATAAAAAGTAAATATGCTGATGCTGTAATTGCTAAAACAGAACTCGAAAAGCAGAATACGATTCTCAGTGAATTCAAAAATGAAAATGAAGAAAAATTATTAAGATTAGTAGAATCTGATCGTAAACAGAGAGAAGAAATTGATTTCCTTAAAAATGAAAATAGAAATCTTCGTGACCAGTTAGATGACCATAATAATAAAATGAAAGAGGCATCAACTAAAATTGATAACATTTTCAATCAATTAAATGATTTATAAAGATCAATGAAATCTATTGAAATTGAGATTTTAGGTAGAACATATTATTTTAGAAGTGATGACCCTGAAAAAATAAAAGAAACTGCAGAATATGTAGAGAAAGAATTAGAAAAGTTGAACGAAAGATTCAATACAGTAGATCAAAATAAGTTATTAGTTCTTTATGCAATATCAATTACCGAGAAATATCTCTCTGAAATTGATGATTATAAGAATTTATCAAAAAAGTTCGAACAGATCAATGATCTGTTTGATAATATAGAAATTAGTGAAAAATAATTGCCTGCGGTATTCGTGATATTATTGATATTCAGAACCAATTATGAATAGGAAGTCAGGCCCTTTGTGGCGCATGAACCGAACATGATTCGGAGATGTAAAGCAAAAAACGGTAGACGTCCACCTTGTTCCAAGGTTCCAGAAGTACATTGTACACGGTATCGCGGGTAAAATAATAGATTAAAAGTGAGGTAAATAATGAACTTAATATACATTGGAATTGCATTCTTGGTCGGGATTTTTATTTCCCTGATCATAAATTTCGTAAAAAAATCTTCTGCTGATAAAAAAATTCTCTCTTCAAATGAATTTGCCAAGAAGATAATCGATGATGCAAAACACGAAACAGAAAATCTAAAAAAAACTGCCATTTTAGAAGCTAAAGAAGAATGGTACAAAGTTCAAAAACAATATGAAGAAGAAATTAGCACTCGCAAACGTGAGATTTACACATTAGAAAAAGAATACAACGAACGTGTTACAAAGCTTGATAACAGATTAGAAAATCTCGATAAGAAGGAAAACAAACTTCAAGAATATGAGAAAGAAAACAAAAACAAAGAAATTGAGTTGACTTCAAAGAAAGAAGAGCTTAATAAATTGATCGAACAACAAAATACAAAATTATCAGAAATTGCCAGATTATCTCGCGAAGAAGCAATTCAAATACTGAAAAATAATCTTAAAAATAAAGCTCGTAATGAAGCTGCAAAAGAGATTCGCAGGATAGCTGATAATACTAAAGCTGAAGCTGATCAGCTTGTTGCGGGAATTCTATCTACAGCTATTCAAAGGGTTGCTGTAGATTATGTTTCTGAGTCTACCGTTTCGGTTGTCTCCCTTCCTGATGATGAAATGAAAGGAAGAATAATCGGTAGGGAAGGTAGGAATATCAGAGCTTTTGAACAAGCATCTGGAATTGATTTGATCATAGACGATACACCTGAAGCTGTTGTTCTTTCAGGTTTTGATCCTGTACGTAGAGAAATTGCTCGTCTCTCTTTAGAAAAATTAATACAAGATGGCAGAATTCACCCAGGACGTATTGAGCAGGTCATTGAAAAAATTACTAAGGAAATGGATAGCAATCTTATAAAAATTGGTGAGAAAGCATGTATGGAAACAAATATCCATAACATTTCACCAAACATTGTAAAACTTATTGGTAGATTAAAATACCGTACAAGTTATGGACAAAATATTCTTCGTCATTCTATGGAAGCAGCCTGGATTTGTGGAATCCTTGCAGTCGAATTGAACCTTGATCAGGAACTGGCACGTCGCTGTGGATTCTTGCATGATCTAGGAAAAGCAATTGATCATGAATATGATGGCTCACATGCCAGTCTTGGTGCAAATGTAGCACGCAAAAATGGTGAAAGTAAAATAGTTGTAAATGCTATCGAAGCTCATCATGAAGAAGTCGAATATCAAAGTATTTATGCGGTTCTTACACAAGTTGCAGATGCTGTTTCGGGTGCCAGACCTGGTGCAAGAAGAGAAATGCTTGAAACTTATATGAAACGTCTTACCAAAATGGAAGAGATCGCAAATTCAATTGAAGGTGTTAATAAATCTTTTGCTATCCAAGCCGGACGTGAATTAAGAATAATTGTAGATCCTGTTTCAATTGATGATAAACATACTGCTTTTATTGCTTCTGATATTGCAGAAAAAATAGAGGCAGAAATGCAATATCCAGGACAAATAAAAGTTTTAGTAATTCGTGAAACACGGCAAACTGCGATTGCAAAATAATGAATATTCTTTTTATTGGTGATATTTTTGGTTCACCCGGAAGAAACTTGATAAAAAAGTATTTACCCGAGCTAAAAAGAGAATTTAACATAGATTTTTGTATTGCAAATGGTGAAAATACAGCTCATGGAAAAGGGATAACGGAAAAAACAGCTACAGAATTATTCTTGTGTGGTATTGATTGTTTCACCAGTGGTAACCACATTTGGGATAGAAAAGAATCTATTGAATATCTAAAAAGAGAACCTCGGATTCTCAAGCCCCTTAATTACCATAAAGATGCGATCGGTGCAACTTTGTATATCGCAAATGTTGGAAAATCAAAATTAGCAGTTGTTAATTTGATAGGGCAGGTTTATATGAATCCTATAGATTCTCCATTTATAGCTCTTGATAATATTTTACCTGAAATAAAGAAAATAACTAATAATATTTTCATTGATTTTCATGCTGAAGCTACTGCCGAGAAAAGAGCTCTGGCTTTCTATTTTGATGGACGAGTAAGTGCTCTGATCGGAACACATACTCACGTTCAAACTGCTGATGAAGATATTCTTCCCAAGAAAACAGCATACATTTCTGATGTTGGAATGACTGGCCCGCATGATTCATGTATTGGTGTTGATAAAGATATAGTTATTAGAAAAATGATAACCTCAATGCCCCAACAATTTAAACCGGGTGTAGGCGGACTACAAATAAATGCAATTGTGGTTGGAATTGATGAAAATACCGGAAAAGCAACTGGGATTCAAAGAATTCTAAGAAAATACAATGAATAAAAGATTATCTGGGAAAAAAATAGCCAAAGAGATTTTTACCAGGATCAAAGAAGATATTGAATTAAAAAAGATTACACCTAAATTAGTAATTTTGCTTATTGGAAACGATCCAGCTGCAGAATATTACGTGCAGAATCTTGAGAAAAAAGGTTCAAAAATCGGTATTGAAGTTGAAACCAGAATTCTAGATGTTTCAATTAAACAACAATCATTATTAGAGAAAATTGATGCTTTGAATAATAACGCTCAAGTAAATGCAATAATGCTGCAAAAGCCTTTACCATCACACCTTGATGAATCTGAAATTGTGTTGAGGATAAATTCGAATAAAGATGTTGATGCCTTCCATCCTTTAAATATGGGAAATCTTGTTCTTGATAAAAAAGGATTTATTCCGGCTACTCCGGCAGCAGTTTTAGAACTTCTTAAATTTAACGAAATTGAAACAAACGGAAA
>JAGGWC010000162.1 GCA_021157645.1 Candidatus Cloacimonadota bacterium
ATACTATATTTTTCATCAGAAACCTCAAGAATATCTTTCAATATCCTTATATTTGAATTTGGATAAACTTTTCCTTCAATTGAGATTCTTAAAGAATCAGTATTATATAATTTTTCTATTTCATCCTCAAATTGGGAATGTAATTTTTTAAGTTCTTCTACAAGTGATGAGATTAAAACGTTATCTTCATCTAAGTTATTTTTAGTATTAGAAAGTTTATTTTGGATAATGCGTATTTGTTCTTTTATGAATGGTGCAATTGCAATTTCCACTTCAGTAACAACACCATGATCATTTCCGGTAGAATACACTTCTATACTTTTACCACTTTGGATAATCCCACCTGAAATTGAGCTGAATTCTTCAGCTTTTATTGTTCCATTTGCTAACACTAAACTGTTACGAACTTTCTTATTTATTGTAATTTCTCCTGATGCAACAATTCTGGAATCTTCAACATAATCAATTGTTATATCTCCATGAACAATAATACCAACATCATTGCAACTTCTAATGCTTCCCTTAACCCAAAGATCACCAAAAATTTCCAAATTGGAATTTGAGATTATTCCATCAATTATTGTGTTACCATAAATAGTTTTAGTTACATCCAGAATATCTTGAGATATAAAAATAGATCTCACACAAATTTTATTATCATGATCAAAATATGGATATCCTGCTTCTGAGGATAAAATCTGATTTGTTTCAGCAAAGTAATAAACATTATTTCCTATAATATTTTCCACATCTATCTGAGATTCTTGCTCAGAAGTAACCTCATTACCGAAAATATCAATTCCAGCCTTATGTGTGTCAGGAATATAAATTTCTGCCAGAGGTTGATCTTTCTCAACTTTCACAAATTTTGATAAAGCATCTATTTCATAATGTTCATCAATATTTATGCAAGATTCAGAATCAAATTTGTAAGATAACTTGGTTTCAACTTTCTTAACAGAAGCTAAAGCAATGAGAAATGGGTTACCTAATTCTTTTATTATTTCATTTTTTATATTAAAATTAATTGCTGTTTCCAACCCATTCTTAATTCCAACAGAGGAAAGCAAAGAAGATATCTCTTTCTCATCAATCATATTACCGTTATCTTCTATAGTGAGATAGGCAGAAAGATTATCTTTTGCGATAGTTAAATAAAGCGATTTATCCGAATTTGTATAAACTTTTCCATCAGTGATTTCATTCATCTTAAATACTCTCTCTAAAAATCTATTAAGCCTTAAAGGCGAAAGCATTAATAACTTCTCATGTTTTGCGTCAACTTTTTTTTGGGTAATTCATTGATTGACACATAATATAAGAATTATTTTTTATACTTTATATTTCTACTATTAGGAGAGTGTAAAAAATGTATTCTACTGCAGTTTTAGGTTGTGCGTGGGGAGATGAAGCAAAAGCAAAGATAGTCGATGTTCTGGCAAAAGATGCGGACTACGTGGTTCGCTTTCAAGGTGGCAATAATGCTGGACACACAATAAAATTAAAAGATAAAAAATTTGTATTTCATCTTGTACCTTCCGGCATATTATATCCGGAAAAAACATGCTTGATCGGAAGTGGTGTTGTTATTGATCCATTTCAATTATTGGAAGAAATGGACAAACTAGAAGTGCAGGGAATTTCGTTTGAGAATAGATTTTTTATCGATCCTCGAGCTCAGATCGTTCTGCCATTACATCGGGTACTGGATGGAAAAGCAGAAGCAGATAGTAAGCAGACAAATATTGGAACAACAAAACGCGGGATTGGACCTTGCTATTCTGATGCAATTGCACGTTATGGGATTAGATTCGGAGATCTTTTTGATAAAGAGTATTTGAGAGAACGTCTTGAAAATATTTTCAGATTTCACAATTATCCAATTTCAAAAGCAGATGAAGTTTTCAATGAATTATCTGGAATCACAGAGAAACTGAGACCATTTTTAAAACAGATCCCATATTTATTAAATAAAGTTACAGATAAAAATATACTTTTTGAAGGAGCTCAGGGAGCTTTACTTGATATAACATTTGGCACATATCCTTTTGTTACTTCTTCTCACACAATTTCCGGTGGAATTGCTATTGGAGCTGGATTTGGCAAAAAGGTAGATCGTATTGTGGGTATCTTTAAAAGTTATTATACGCGTGTTGGGAAGGGACCATTTCCTACTGAACTACATGATGAAGTTGGAAACAAGATAAGAATTCAGGGAAATGAATTTGGTTCTACTACAGGGCGTCCAAGACGTTGCGGATGGTTTGATGCAGTAGCAGCAAAATACACAGCGATGTTAAATGGAGTTGATGAAATTGCATTCACGCTATTAGATGTTCTATCTGGTTTTGAAACAATAAAAATTTGTACGGAATATAAAATTGAAAATACTGTAATTAATGAATTCCCATATTCCGCTAAAGCTCTGGAACTGGCAATTCCTCAGTACATTGAACTTCCAGGATGGAATGATGATATTACCGGAATCACTGAGTATGAAAAATTACCTGAAAATGCACAGAACTATATTGCAAAAGTAGAAGAGCTTGTCGGTAAAAATGTAACGATAGTTTCTGTGGGACCGGAAAGAGAACAAACTATCTTTAGGTAGTGTTGTTAAACCGTTAAACAAATAATTCTTGACAGTAAGACTTTGTATTTCAGTTTGTTCCAGCCTTTGTAAAAAGGTATAAAATAATGAGTTATCTGATATATAAATTGGAAATATTTAAAGGAGATTTAAGATGAAAAGGACTTATCAACCTCATAATAGAAAGAGGAAAAATAAGCATGGCTTTAGATTAAGAATGTCTACAAAAGCCGGTCGCAAAGTTTTAGCAAGAAGAAGAGCAAAAGGTAGAACTCGCTTGACCGTAAGCGATTAAATGCTGTCGATAACCTCAAAAAGAGAATACCAGAGTGTTTATAAGGAAAATATAAAAACAGAGGGTAATCTCTTTGTTTTTTTAAAGAAGAAAATACTTGAAGATTATTTCGCAGTTGGAATTGTAGTTAGCAAGAAAGTTGGTAATGCAGTAATTAGAAACAAAGTCAAGCGTCGCGTTCGTGCTTTCTTAAGAGAACACGAAGAATTACATCCAACTGGTGTAGAATTGGTAATTGTAGCAAAACCCGAAGCGGGAACTGCTATTTGGCAAAAAATTAAGGATGATTTAATTCAATTATTTGAAATAATATAAAAATGAAAATTTTTAACAAAGTCGCATTATTGATCATAACTTTTTATAGAAAGTATATTTCTGTTGTTTTACCACCTTCCTGCCGGTTCACACCTACTTGCAGTCAATATTCATATCAGGCATTCTCTAAGTATTCATTCCTAAAAGCCCTGAAACTATCAATCCTCAGAATATTAAAGTGTCACCCTTTTCATCCGGGTGGACACGATCCATTACCATAAGGAGAATTCATGGATAAAAAAACTCTATTAGCTGTTCTACTCATACTTGTTGTATTTTGGATAAGTAGTGAATTTATTTGGAAAAAAAAGAAACCAATACAACAAACTCAACAGCAAACCACAGAAAAAGCATTAGATATATCAAACCAGACAGCAAAAACTTCCATTCCAGCAGAACAAATCCTAGAAAACGAAAATGAAATCATTATACTTGATGATAATATTGATATCAATAACAATATTGTACTTGAAAATGAGCTTATCAGAATTTCATTCAGCAATCAAGGTGCTGTTATCAATTCAATTCAATTAAAAGAATTCTTCATGAACGATAAAGAATCTTTTGTTGAATTAGTTAATGAAAATGGCAAAATTCTTAACACAAAACTAAACGACACGGCAGGAAATATTTCAAATTATTCCACCGTTCCATTCCAATATGAAATTAACGAAGCAGGTCGCAAGATCACTTTTATTTCTAATACTGAAAAAGGAACTTATAAAAAAATATTTATCCTTTCAGATGACTATGAAATTTTTATGGAAACACAATTTAACGGATTTGAAAATCTAAGCAGTTATGAAATTGATTTTGGCAGTGGTATTGCAGATACAGAAGAATATCTTAAAATGAAAAACAGAGAATATGCTGTTATTTCTCAGATAGATAATGACTATAATAAGATAGCACTTTCTAAATTGAAGGAAGAGAGAAGAGTTTCCGGAAGTATTGATTGGGCTGCGGTTCGTTCCAAATATTTTACAATGGCGATAATGCCGAATGAACTGATTGAAATGAATAAACTTTCTGCTTATAAATTTGATGAAAGTCCTACTATGAAACTTTCTGTATCAACTATTGGTTCACAAATTAATCACAAATATAATTTGTACATGGGACCACTTGATTACGGCAGATTGAAAGAATATAATAACGGAATTGAAAATATAGTAGAAATGGGACCAAAATTCCTGCAGCCAATCAGTAAAATTTTCCACTGGTTCTTATCTTTCTTGTATGGCTTTATCCCAAGTTGGGGTTTAGTTATTATTATTTTTTCGATAATTCTTAAAACCCTTCTTTACCCCTTAACTCACAAAAGTTTTGAATCCACAACAAAAATGCAGAAGATACAGCCACTTACAAAAGAGCTTCAGGCAAAATATAAAGGTGATCCTCAAAAGATGAATGTAGAGTTGAAAAAATTGTATAAAGAGCATGGAGTAAATCCACTTGGTGGTTGCCTTCCAATGCTGCTTCAGATGCCGGTGATCTTTGCGCTTTATCCTCTGCTTAGATATTCCATTTCATTAAGACAGGCAAGTTTTGGTTGGCTTCCAGATCTCTCAGAACCCGATCCGATTTGGGCACTTCCAATTCTAATGGCAGTATTTATGTTCGTTCAGCAAAAGCTGATGGCTCCCTCCAAAGCAAGTTTAGATGGAATGGATGATAAACAAAAAGCACAACAACAATCTCAAAAAATGATGATGTATTTCATGCCAATTATGATGTTCTTTATTTTTAAGGGATTATCTTCAGGATTGGTTTTATATTGGACTGTGTTCTCAATAATCGGTTCTGCTCAACAGTATTTTATCAAGAAAAAATTTATGTAAGGAATATAAAGACATGAAAGAAACTATAGTAACAGGAAAATCAACCTCAAAAATAATATCTGAATTTATGAAAGAGCACAATCTTGAGCTCAATGATTTTAAATTCGAAGTAGTGGAAGAAGGCGCAAGCGGCTTCATGGGGTTGTTTGGTTCCAAGCCGACAACTATCAAATTCATTTATAAAAAGAGCAAAGCTTATCTTAGAAAATCCAAAGCAAAAAGTGTTGAAAAAATCAAAGTAAAACAAGAAAAGAAAATCAAGAAAAAAATTGGTAAGAAAATTAGCTTCAAAAAGAAAAGTACGGCAAACAGCACCCCTGAAGGTATAATTAAAATGACCAAAGAATTTGCACAGGGAATCTTAGCAAAAATGAATATAACTTCTGGAGACGTCGAGGTTACTCAGGATAGCGGCATTTATAATGTCACCATAAATAATTCTAAAGATGCAGGTTTCATTATTGGGAAAGAAGCAAAACTACTTGATAGTTTCCAACACCTTTTAAATCAGATGATAAATAAAGCTGAGAAGAAAAAAATTCAAGTTATTGTAGATGTCGATGGTTACAGAAACAGACGAAAAAAAGCTCTATTAGAGAAAGTTGACAGCATCGCCAAAAGGGTTAAAGAAACTGGAAAAAGCTATACTTTCGAGCCACTTCAAGCCAGCAATAGAAAAGTTATTCATCAGCATATAGAGAAAGACAGTGCTCTCCGAACAAGAACAATTGGTGATGGCTCCAGAAAACGTGTTGTTATCCTTCCGGCTAATAAATCTGCAAATAGGAAAGATAAATAAACAATAGATTAAGCGAATAAGCGAGTAAACGGTTTATTGAGTTTGAGAAATAATAATAGTAAATTCTTATTACACTGAGTTTATTTAAGTGTGAAATCTCCTAAATTATAATCCATTATCCTTCGACAAACTCAGGATGAAAGTTGTACTG